>CALBHK010000178.1 GCA_937894565.1 uncultured Chlamydiae bacterium | reverse complement strand
AAAAAGTATTTATCGCATACCAAGAAAAATTTTGCCAACACTTTTGTTTACACCCGAATAAAATAAGAATTTGAAATCATTCGCAAGACATAATACAATGAAACTAATATGGTTGGGTTTATGGAATTCCATTTAAACATGTAAATGGATTACCAGAAACCCAACCATCCATCTGGAAATCTTTTAAACCAGCCAGACTACCAACAAGCCACAGATCTGGACATCCATAAAGCCAGACAACCACCCGCCATTCTTACTATCCAACCAGATGGGTGTCCAGAAAATAAGCCATCCAGTTTTGGTTATAAATAATTTATTTTTTATAAAGGGAAGCAGCGTTTCTCTTTCGTTTTAAAAAAGAGAAACGAGCCTAATCAGAACGACTAGGCACCGGACATTTACTTCACATTCATTTTTTCTAGTACAATTGAAAGAATGAAATCATTCATGCTCTTGTCGTTCTGAGCAGCCATAATCCTGATCGCTTTTCTCGTTTCAGGGGAACACTCTAAAGTAATTCGAGCCCTTTTTGGCTTCTCAGGCAGTTCTTTAACAGGTTTTTTAGCCATTTTCTACCTTCTTCTTGTATCGATTTGCTATAACCATTATTGAGATGTTCCTCATCTTAGCAGTATCATTGATTCCAGTAAATCATCAATTCACTGTTTACTTAAATAGGCGACTGGATTAGATTGGTGGCTTACGGACTCATTTAACCCAAGGACTCAATCAATGTTCAAAATAGCCATCTCCAATCAAAAAGGAGGATGCGGGAAAACGACCTCTAGCATCAACCTTGCGGCTGGTTTAGCTTATGCTGGCAAGAAAGTCTTATTGATAGACTTAGACCCGCAAGGCAACTCCACAATAGGCCTAGGAATCAAAACAGAGAATCGTCAAACGATTGCTGAATTGCTTTGCCAAGAAGAATGCGAAGTCAAAGATATCGTGCAAGACACTTATATAGAAGGCCTCCACATTCTCCCTTCAGATGTCTCTTTAGCTGTAGCAGATGTTAAACTCGCTCAAATTCAAGCTAAAGAATTTGCTCTTCGTTCAAAACTAGTCGATCTCACCTATGATTATATAATCATTGATACCTCCCCTACGTTTGGAACTCTTCTTACAAATGCTGTATTGGCAGCCGATTATATTATATTGCCTGTTGGGCTGGACTACTTCAACCTAGCTGGAATGCAGAATTTCATGGATACCATCAACCGAACAAATAAGAAAGTCGGTCAATTGGTCAATCATCGTGCTGAAATTCTAGGAGTCTTATTCACTTTCTTCAAAATGTCTACTAATCATTCCAAAAGAATATACGACGCCATTAATGATCTATTCGGAGAAAAAGTCTTCAATACACGAATTCCTGAAAACGTGAAATTGAAGGAATCACAAGAAGCAGCTAAAGCAATTTTCGATTTCGATCCTAATTGTTCAAGCGCTAAGGCTTACCATGATTTTACAAACGAACTAATGGAAAGGTTAGGTGCATATGTCAGGAATTAGTGAAATTAAGAAAAAAGCTAAGTTATCAATAGATGAAATGTATGATAATCAACCGGTTGGGAAGCTGGACAACCAGAAAGAAGGGAAACCAGAAAGCAAACAAACAATCCAGCCAGCAAACCAACTAGAAAACAAGCCAGATTCCCACCCAGCTGGAAGTCCATCTTTCCAGGAAATAAGCCAATCGCTTAACAATAAAGCTGGCCACACAACAATCCAACAAAATGGAAAGTTGGAAACTAATCCGGATGTCAAACAAGAAACTCAAACAACCCGGCCAACAACCATATTTCCAACTACAAAACAGCAAACACAAAAAATTCCAACCTATAAAATGACCTTTAATTTGACTGAAGACATTTACAAAGCTTTCAATGATCTTTATGCAAATCGGATGCTGCAGGGACGGAAAACAGAAAAATCTGAAATGATCTGCGAAGCCATTCAGTGGCTCATCAAAATGGAAGAAGAACAACAAACACAATAAACAGAGAAATAGTTGGCTTTGAGAGAAGTCTGACGGGGACTGAGCATGATTGACAATTTGGTAAAAGAAAAACTAAAGGCCTCTATACGCATTGAGGAGGTTGCTGAACATCTAGACCTCCATCATAAATTAAATCTCAAGCGCGTTGGCGGTTATTTGGTTGGAAAATGCATTTCAGGGCATGAGTCAAAAACTGGTCAATGCTTTAGGCTAGGTTCTGGATGGAGTCAATTTCATTGCTTTAGCTGTAATGAATCCTTTGATGTAATAGAACTTGTCCAAAGGGAAAAAGGCTTTGGCTATGTGGATGCATGCAAATATCTAGCAGAAACCTTTCGTTGTGATTTACTAGACGAGTTGCATAAACATAACCCCGTTGCTCCTGAGACTAAAAAATCTTACGCTCTCGCCAACCTGTATGAATTGGTCTTCGAATATGGGAAAACCATGCTCGCAAAGAAAGAAGGAAAAGAAGCATTTCAATATCTGACTGAAGTAAGGGGGTATGATGCTGCAAAGCTTTTGACGACAGAATGGATGTATTGGCCTAAGGACGCGCAAATAAGAGAGCATCTAAGGTCTCAGCTTCCTCCAGAAAGACATCACGAAATAAGCGAAATTAAACTCAATGGCGCAGGCGGAGATCTTTTTAGAGCAGCACTTCCTTATAGAGACAAGTTCGGAAAAATATTAGGCTTCGCAAAAAGAGCAACCATTAAAGAAGGTGTTCCTGATTCCGATGGAAAGCTTTATAGATGGAGCTATACAGCTGGTCTCAAAAAAGACGATCTCTTCAACATTTATAAATGCAAACGCGAAAGCCAGCTTCTTCTCGTCGAAGGGCTTCCAGATGCTGCCTATCTCCCTAGCCTTGGAATTCAAAATATCGTTGCAACCGGTCAAGGGGACTTATCTTCTAAGCACCTCGAAAGTTTAAGGATTTATGAAATAGAAAGTGTCGTCATTATTTTTGACAATGATTCTAAGGATAGCAAAGGGGAGATTGGATCTATTGAAAAGGCTAAAAAAGCCTCGGACATTTTAGAGGCAAACGGAATCAAAGCATTTATTCTTCCTCCTCATCTTCTCAGCCCGTTTAAGGATCCGGATGAATACGTCAAAGCTAACGGTCATGACGCATTAAAAAAATTGATCAAAGAAAAAGCTCAATCGCGAGCGAGATGGCTTCCTTCTTATCTTGCTTATAAAGACGACCTAAACACTGACATGGGTCGTTATTCTGCATTAGGAAGAGCCTCCAAAGAATATGTTAAAATTGAAGATGCTTTAGACAAGAGTATCTTTAAGCAAGAAATGGAAGCAATTTTCAATCTTAGTCCTAATGAGATTGATGACATTATGGCTAAATCCCTAAAAGAGCAAAAAAAGAAAGAGGAAGATGAAAATTACAAAAAATCCCTTGCAGAGGCTCAAAAGCTTATTTCACTCGGAGAAATAAAGAAAGCCGAGCAGATTCTTTCTCAAGTAAAAAAAGAGCATAAAAAAGATGACTTTCTGCTTAAGCCCTATACTGTAGAAAACCTAAAACAAGATTTGTCATCTATTCAAGAAGGCTTGAAAACTGGATATAAATCGCTTGATGCTACCATTCAAATCCCTCAAGAAGCCATCACCATTATTGCTGGAAGACCTTCGCATGGAAAAACAACAGCTTTGCTTAATTTTTTCGTTAATATGGTCAAACTCTACCCAGATAGAGAATTTTACTTTTTCTCTTACGAAGAACCTAAAAATCAAATTCTTTTAAAAGTTCTGAATATCCTAACAGGGGAATTTATCAATGAAGCCAATAACCTTGGCAACCTAGAAGGATATCTGAGAGGGGGTTTTACAAAAAATCCTAAGATCAATGAAGGAGTTGCTCTTCTTCAATCCCTGACTGAAAGCCATAGATTGGTTGTCAGTGATTTTCCTTATTTTGTGGATGACCTAAGCAAAGTCATCGCCAGTTTGAAAGAACGTGGAAAAATGGGGGCAATCTTCATTGATTATATTCAAAAAATAAAATTCAAAGGAAAATCCTCTACAAGACAGCTAGAACTGCAAAAAATCTCTGAAACAATTCTGGAAACAGCAAAATTCAATTCAGTTCCGATCATTCTTGGAGCACAATTTGGAAGGGGAAACACCAAGCAAGAAGTTTTACGCCTCGATAATTTGCGCGAAGCTGGGGATATTGAAAACGATGCTAAACTTGTTTTAGGTATCTGGAATGACGCTAAAGAAAAATCAGACAGCAAGGGAGAATCCCTAATGAGTAGAACTGTGGACCTCGATTTTGTTGTCCTTAAAAACCGCAATGGCCCATCCAATCAAACCATCTCTTTGGTATTTGACAGGCCCTTGTCTACACTAAAAGAGAAAAAATGAGCGATATGAACACTACCAAAGAAAAAATGAAATCAAAAAAAGTAAAAAAGCCTTCAATTCCGCTTGTCGGTGAGCTCATTATCCCTCCAAAGGATACGGAAACAAGTTATCAACTCCACGTCGTTGATAAAAAAACGGGAAAAACCGTCGAAATTTTAGACTCTGTTGAAGACATGCAACTACTTGGCATGTCGCTTAAAATAAAATCCTCAGAAAAACAAGAATGGGAATCCGCCATATCGCCCATACAGAGCTTTTCTCCAAATCAACTTGTCTCTTTGAAGAATATCCTTAATGAGATGGGTCCTACCGCTCAACGCTCTCTTATAGAAGAGGCTATTCAAAACATTATCGACCAATCGTCAAATAAAGACACATTTGCTCTTCCATCGCATGCTCTCATGTTTACGTTGCTTGCCATGTTTGCCGGAAAGCCAGATATGATTCCAAGAAGACTGTTAAGCAAGCCTCATTCCGAATGGACTGCAATAGAGCAAAAAGAGGCTGAGGAATTCCTGTCTTCAATATTAAAAGTCGAAAAAACTGCTTCCTATCTTAATGGACGGGAAACGATTGAAGAAAAATATATTGCAGTCGTAAGCGATAATCCAAAAGTAGAAGCGCAGGCTGAAATTGACATTTCGCTTTTCAAATCTGACATTCACTTCAGAGAGGTTAGCTTAGCCCTTTATATCAAGCGCACATTTGGTGCTGAAGGACTGCGGCATCTTCTAGGTTTCTTAATTGGCCTAGAAGAAAATTTTAGAAAGGGCCATTTCATTTGGAGTGTAAATGATCATCTAGCAAGACTGGGTCATAGAAAAAAGGCTAATGGCACCTATGATCATGAATTAAAGAAGACTGCAAGCGAGATTATCAGAGTCTTTCAGAGTCTTTTTATCACGGCTAGAAAAAAAGAGGGAAAAAAAGAGGTCATCCAGGGAGAACGCCTTTTTAGCATCGATGGATTCAGGCAAGAGATATTCGATAAGGTTATCATTGATGAAAAAATCAAGCTGAGAGCGACTGATTTTTGGTATAAAAATGCATTTGAACCAAAAGATGGACAATCTGCCAAATATACCAAACTTCTAAAGAAAATTGCTCAGGAGAACCATCGTGAGCATCCTCTTACAATTTACCTAACTCCATTATTGGCCATTTTCTGGAGAATGAACCCTCAACAGAAAATATCCATTCGCAGCTTAATGGACTGGTGCGATTTAGATCCATCAGGAAGATATAAGATGAGAGACCTTAGATCTCTAGAGTCCGAGCTTAGCTATATGAAAGAGCATGGATACTTAGGAGACTGGTCTCACACAGGAGAAAAGTTTTTGCCTTCTGAATGTGCAGATCCTTTTAGTTGTTCTCTTACACTTACTCCACCTGAGTGGTTAGGGCAAGAATTAAGACTCGTACAAGCAAATAGAGAAATACCAGCACTAGAGAAAAAAGAAGATAAAACCCTTGGCATTGAAGAATTTAAGGAGATATACAAAAAATCCAAACTTAACGTTAGGCAATTTGGTAATCATCTTGGCATCACTGGGCAAATGGTCAGTTTTCTCTTAAATGAAAAGAGGCACATTACAAAAGAAGTCTCTGACAAAGTGAGGGCATTTGCTGATAAATTTTCGTAAACAAAAGCGACCTATCTGAATCACAAAGGAATATCCATTTTTATGCGCTTAAACACTAGAAACTTAGGTGGAAATTGATATTCAAAAAAAGGGTTAATTCTTGTAAACACTGTAAACAAAATCGACCCTTCTTATGCACTGAAAATACCCTATTTGTAAACAGGATCGCCCGTCCTCAATCTCAATACCGCCCCCTCTCGTTCACGAGACCGCCCCTTCTCAATCCCAGGCTGTTTTGCAAGTCCCTTATTTTGTTAGACTTATCCTTAAGTAAACAACCCTAATTATATTCAACTAGAATATAAAATGTTTACAGCTTCGCAGTAAACAGGCTCTCTCCCGCTTCGCTCCGAGAGCCAAAAAAAACCCATCTGAAAATAAAGATAACTTGCCTAAAGCATTTCCTTTTATCAAAGCCGCGCCCTTCCTCTTTTACCTATTGCAATATGTTTTCGCATGAAACAGGAGAAAAAAGCGTGCAAATTGCAAAAATTTAGCAAAAAAGCATTTAACATTTAGAAATAAGTCAAACATATAGTTTTTGAAAAGGTCAGTGACTACCCTTTACTCTCGAGAAAAACTCAATATCTGGCTAACCCTTCCGAATGTGTGACTAACCTATTTTCAGAAAAAACAAAGGATTTGTACAAACCACTTTTCTGTACTCGATTAGCAATTATTGATCATGACGGCAAAGACTCCAAATCACTTTGGTATTGCTTGTGTAAGGCTCAGAAAGCAGAATTAAGGTGCTAGGTCGAGGTCCTTGCTCATTAAAATGACATCTTGTAAACAGTGTAAACAAAATCGACCCTCATCATTCACAATATTGAATACGCAACTCCTTGACAGCTTCGGAAAGTAACAATGTTTTTTTTATATCAGAGAAGTATAAAAAAGCTCTCTCATTAGAGTAAGAATAGATTTTTTAGTACTTTCAACGAAAGATTTTTGAATTCAGGAAAGAGTTTGTAAACCTATGTAAACAAAAGCGACCTTCCTGACTCACACGAGCTAATTTTATTTTGAATCTGTTTTTTCGTCTTATCTGAAAACTTCTTTAGATCACAATGTGGGATAGAAAATAGGACTGAGTCAAGTTCTTGTAAACAGTTGTCAACAAAACCGACCCCCGTCATTCACAACATCTCCTGTGATTTCCTTTTTTTGTAAACAAAATCGACTGATCTGAATCACAAAAACCGCCCCCTCTTAATCACAGTAACATTTTTTCAGGAAGCAAAGAGCTGAGTTAATGATTATCTTTCTTGCCAGACAGAAGAGTTCTCATTTTTTTCTAGTTTGGTGATATTCTCCGTCGGCTGAATGATCTCCGAAATGTTATTCGGGCTTTCGTCTTTGAACTACATTCAGGCGATCGGCTACAGCCAGCTTCCGAAATTGACGATGATGGTGGTTAATTGAGCTTCTTATACCAGCAGTTTGTGGCTAGATGACATAACTATGCCCCTAAGTGAATTTGAGTCATGGTAGATGGTCAGAAACGCCGTCTACCTGACTTGGATCGCAAGATTTCTGCATCACACCCTTTGGTTGGGTGATCCGCCCCCTATGTCGCCTTCTTAAGTTGTTAGCGCCTTCCAAGTAAGTAGTTATGCAGGTCCCTTCGCCGCGTTGATGACTTGTTCAAGACTGACCCCTAAAGCTACGAAGATCGGTTATATGTGCAGTCGCCCTCAATCCATGGAAAGTTTTTTGTAAACAGTGTAAACAAAATCGACCTTTCTTGTTCACAAGATTTTGATGACAGAGATTCGTTGCTGTTTTAAGTTCATTATTGTTTTAAACATGTTGTAAAAGCACATGAAAGCTTTTTTAAACAATGATTTACACGATAAATCTGCCTGTTTTTCATTTTTGGGAAGGTGCCAAATTTTGTTCAGGTTACCATAGCTCGTACTTGTAAACACATGTAAACAAAATCGACCTTTCTCATGCACACCGCTAAAAATTCCCAGGAATCTGGACTAACAAACAATTGGAAGGTTGGGCATCCAGAAAGCTGGGTATACGGAAAAAAATATTTCTGGCTTTAGCAGAGGAGTTGAATTTTACGTTATAATGAGAAACATTTTTCTCCTTCTCGGATTTCCTAAGTAGCTCAAACACAGTAATCATTGAATCATGGTTCTTTTTTGTGATGGATATCGTCAAAAAAATTCAGTATTTTGAAAACCGTTCATAAATATTTGACTTCTGGGACATAATACTGTAAAAGAATACTGAGACTAACATAAGAAAGTATAGAAATGGTTACTCTGAAGTCTTGTATAGGCTGTACGAGTGATTTCATCGACCAAAAGTGGCGAAGCTTTAATGAGCCGGTTTTTATGTGGATTTTTTCGTTAGTCACTGATTTATAAGTGTTTATGCAACATAAGCTGTATTATCAGACGTTAAGTTAACGACTCATTAGCTCAACTCTTTAAGTTCTCAAATCCCCCATTTATCCAATCAATTCACTCAATCTAAGCTTGATTTTTTTAACATGGGGGTTTTATGGTTCGCTCTTTTCTATTTGTCTCTCTAATTTTTCTTGTAACTGGTTGTGCGGCACTGCCGGAATTATTCAAAGCCGTCGAAGACATCGCAACAGATACAGCTGTTAAAGTGGAGATCGACAAAGAAGCTTTTCAAAAAGACACTGATGTGACAGTTGCCATCGAAGTGAAAAATAAGGATAAGGATCCGGTTGTTCAAATTCAACAGGTTCCTGTTCAACAGGCTCCTGTGAAATGATACCTGACCACCTACAATAGATGCTTTTGCAGCCTACATGATTTACGTGAAGCCGCCCTATCAATTTATTGGCCTGGTAGTTATCATCAGTCTGATCATTGGATACATCAGCGTACTTGCTCTTGGAAATGATAATCCTAATAGAGCAGGCTGTGAGGACGTGATTAAGGAAGAGACAGGGATAAGCCTCGAACTTACCCCTGATTCAAAGCCTAAATAAGTTCGTCCATTGATTGTGGGACTTCATCTGAATGAGGCGCTAATGGTGCGATGACAGTTGCTTCACTGGCGCCCTTATTCTTTCCTTTCTTCTCCGATTTTTTTTGATCGGCTTTCCACTTTTCAAAGGCAGTCAAGAATCCAGCTTCGTTGGCAACGGCTGAATTGATAATTTGAGTTTCTGTCTTGTTGGTAGCTTGAGCGATTTTACGGACATAAGCCACCTTATCGTCCTCGCGGAAGTGTTTTTCGTAAAAAACCTCGTATCCATCAACCTTGACATGTTCGATTTGTTTAGGCTCTTCAGGTTGTTGAAAAGGTTCAATTTTATGATTACTTAGCTGTTGAGGAGCAGCTTGGATAATTTCTGGATGATCTTGAACTTCTTGAGGAACGATTGGCATTGTCTCATCGCCTAGCTCACCATGGATATAGACGTTTCCGATGACATCCGGCATAAATTTGCGCGCTCCTCCGGAAAGGCAGCGGCAAAATAACATGTCTCTCAAGTGCGTCTGCCAATTCTTTTTACCGAGGTATCCTGCCTTTTGTGCTTCTTCTACCGTGTATGCGTAATCGATGTGTTCCTTATCTTCGCGACGCTTAAACCGGATGACGCATCTTTGCTGAGTAAGTTCGATCAGTTTTGCAGAATGGCCCGATCTGATAATCATGGCGTTCATCATTTGGGCGCTGATCGAGACTTTACCCTCAATGTTATGTAACCCTCCATTCAAACATGCCATTGGAGGCAGTCCTAATTCCCTGGCTGTTAAAACCACAGCGATTACCCCGCCAGGTCCTAGCTTTTGATAAAATGGGCATTTACCTAATTCATGCCCCCACTTAAAAATCTCCTCTGCTTCCAAATTTTTTGGCAGCATCTGAGTATCTGATAATGTCATTGCGTAATTCATAATTAGCTCCTTAGTTTTTCACACGCATGGTGATTTCTTCTTTTTCAAAAACTTTTATGCCTGGAATATTTCGAATACCTTGCTTGACAGCTTCATCGATCTTTTTTTCATCAAGAGTAAGATATTCACGAGGAATGGATTGTTCATCTTCGAGCTCCCAGACCCACTTTTTCACTTTGGTAAGTTTTCCATCTTCCACTAGCATTTCTCTCGATTTGCTGATAAAGGAGGAATTATTGGTGGAAGAGGCCTGCTTGAGGTACTCGTCCAGCTTGTTTTTAAGATTGTTTTCAATGTGCTCTAATTTCGATTCGTACTCTTTGACGATTTTGTTTACAGCCTTTTGAAAGTCAAGATGCGGGCGAACAATGGACAATCTTGTTTCATCCAACTGCTTGCGAATTTTACGGGCTTGCAAGCTCATAGAAAGCGCTTGGCTGGCGCTCTCTTCATTTACCACTTCATGTTCCGATGCGCGGGAAATGAGAGGGGTAAGATCAAGCTTTTTACTAAGCAACTGCTGAGCTTGCCCTACCGTCATGCCCCCTGCTTCGATTTTCATTACTTCGTTTTTTTTAATAGCCTCGTTGGCCTGTTCAAAATCAAACATGTTTTTTACTCCTTAATCGAAAAATAATATGAACAAGAGTGCTAGAAGGCTTCCCGCTCCAGCCTTTCTTTGCCTCCCGCTTTTAGTTAATGGGATTTTAATTGCGCGGGAGATACTGCTCTTGGCTCTGCTAAGCCCGATCAATTTCTTCCAGCTAAAACCGCCTTTATTCATAATCAACCTGCTTTTTTAATTGTTGGATGGATTGTTGTACAGAAAGCTGGGTATATGGAAACCTGGTTTTCCAGATTCTCATCCACCTCTTCGTAGTCGTGAGCATTTTCTTCCTCCCATTGGTCAATGCAATCATCTGAACAAAAGGCTAACTTCGAGTCATATTTTGTTTCTAAATAGTCATCAGAATTGAAATACTCCTCGCACATCGCACACTCGATGAACCTCGGTGCATACATCTCGTCAATCATTCGATCTGTTTGTGCTTCGTAAGCAATTTCCATCCTGTCAATCCAATCCATTCTTTTCTCTTTTTTAGACTCTACAATCCGTATTACACAACACGATATGTAATTGTGGATATTTTTCCTACTAGAAAAGCATATTAAAACCAAATAAATTAACCTTTGGAGGCTTGTGAGTACATTTTTTTATATAACCGCTATTTAAAAAAATGAAAGAGCTCGACAGCGCTTAAGAATAAACGTTCATCGGCTTCATGATTGGTGTATTCGATGATCTTTGGCAGCTTCCCTTCCCTGTCTAAGAGAAGACAGATGCGCCTTGAAATATCAATGCCCTGACTAGCGCGCATAAGATATCGATAAGCCGCTGTTTGCAATTGCCACGATAGGCTTGCTTGCTGTGGTGTTTTTAAATCTATGAGAGTCTCGGTTTTATCTCCTTTAATGGTTGCTACCATATCGAGCTTGCCCGTGATGAGATACTTGCTGCAAGAAAGCCTCATTTCGCTTACCCAAACCTCTTCAACCATCGTATCAAACCATTTAACAAAGCTCTCAACGTAGGGCCGGCAGTCATCTTCTACTTTTTCAATGAGCAGATTTTGTGTGTACAGCTCGCAGTATTTGTGAACCCGAGTTCCTCTATCTGCAGCCTTTGCAAGGACTACAGGATCAATTCCATCAAATGAGGTGTATGGTTGAAGAATTTCTGTAACCCGGGCATATCCTTGGGGAATGTCATCTGAATTATTCATTTTTTCCTTCTCTTTATCGAGTAAAATCATAAAAAGAGGACGGACTGTCCCCTTTTCATTTGGTTTTCTTTTTCTTTTCTAAATCCTTTTCATAAGCAATTGACAGCTTGCGAAATTGCGATCCTAATTTTTCTAGGTCAATTAGAAGCTGCCGGACTCGAAAGAGGCAGGAAACGGTATATTTTCCAGATTTTTCACTATCCCTTTTAGCTTTAATGAGGTCGTACTTGAACGTCTCCGTTAATTCAAGAATCTCGCTCATAGAGCTCTCTAGAGTTAGTGAATCTAAAAATGCTTTATCTATTTTTTTCCTGTCCATAATTGAGTCCTTTTTGCTTGAGGAATTGGTTAATTTAAGGCTAGCATAATGCCAATCCCTGTAAAAATTCCTGAGAGGAATAACAGCGGCATAGGAAGAAGCATTTTGCGGAATTCCACCTTTAGGGGGGCTGGTCGCCAAACTTGACCCCCTAATTTTATTCTGCAACTTCTATGCTTGAGGGATAAATCCACTCTACCTTCGGCGTTTACGCGCTGTAGATCCATATTGTTTCTTTGTATTATTTCCTTTATCATCTTCAACTCTCGTTACTGATTCAATTTCAAACCTTAAAGCTACCAAGGGGAACGAATCCAATTGATCGCAATAGAAATTGCACAAATGAAGTGCATGTTTGAATGAATCGGCTTCGATACCAATTTCGTGTATCATAACCTTTTTCATTCTTATCTTGAAATCCATTTTTTTTGCCTTTGGAGACTTGTAGACAGAAATTTATACGGAATGAGATTTTAAGCAAACGAAAAGATTAACATAAACAATCTACCTTGCGATATACTGCATAAAATTAAGGGGAGGGCTGAATAGATATGGAGCAATGTATGGAACTCGAGCGCTGGTTGAGAAAAAATAATATGGAGACCAATGAACTCGCCAGACTTTCCGGATGTACCCGTCAAGTGATTTGGAAGGCAAAAAAGAATGAAACTATAGACGATGAAACAGCTCAAAAAATCTATTTTATTACGGGTGGCCAAGTGAAGCCGGTTTCCAGGTCAAAGGGCCGTCCAAAAAAAATACACAAACAAACTTTACTCAATTAATACAAAAATAAAAGGCCAAGCATCAATTCATGCCTCTTCCGCAAAAATATAAAGTCAACGATGACGAATGCATAGAATTTAAGAGAAAAGCTATAGCGCGCAGAGATGTGGCCAAGGCTTTGAAAGAAGGGCGGATACAAAGGCCTATCTGCTGCGATCTTTGTACTTTGGAACATAGCATGCTCGAGGCTCATCATGTCGATTACGGGAAGCCATTATCAATTTATTGGCTTTGCAGCACATGCCACGGGGTAGTTCATAAAAAAAACCATCCATTGAATCCTAATAATAATGTTCAGACATCAGCGCTTACCCATTGGAGGAGGGATGAGAATCAAATTGTTTCATTTTCTCTTCCGTTTGAAAACTTCATTGTAATCAAAAAACTTGCGGATGAACAGAAGGTTTCCATTCCAAAGTTTTTAAGAGGGCTGATACTGAGAGAATTCCCCGTGGATGATAATCAGATAAATTTTGACTTCAAGGTAAGAGAGATACATGACGACACACAAAATGACCAAATCCAAGGAACACAAGACTTGGATCAGAATGAAGATGCTTTGCTACAACAAAAACGCGAAAAGCTACAAGAGCTACGGAGGGCGAGGCATCACAATGTGCCCAGAATGGAAGAGCTCTTTCATCAAGTTCTTTGAGGACATGGGACCTAGGCCAGAAGATTGCGACGGAATAGAACTCATCAGCTTGGATCACGATTTTTGCAAAGCAAACTGCAGATGGGTGGGACCGCATAATCGAAGACCCTTGTCTGAAATGCCTGGCAATAAAAAGAAGGAAGGAAAAAGAACCTTTAAAGAATCAACCATGGTTTGCATTAGAGTAGAGAAGGACTATCATAAGTTTTTGAAGCGCCTTGCAATCGAAAAGTCAAGAGAAACAGGTGAAATTTATTCTGTATCGCAGCTGATTCGGGAAATAATAGAAGAGAATGCACCAATGCCATTGCCACAATAACAAGGTGTATTTAATACAGAAAATATTTAAAATGAATGAGCACCATAAGCATTGAATCGGAGTTTATTATGGCTAAGCCCCCTCTAGATGTATATTCGTTGAAACAATGGGAAGGCACAGATAACAATTTTGCTGTTCTTCTTAAAATCAGCTCTAAATGGCAGGTTAGAATCGGAACAGCCGACAATAGCTTTTCGACGGATGAAAACGCGACCAAGGTTGCAGAGACTGGAAGGCCGATTTTTTACTCGAATGCAGCCCGGTATTTCCCTGATTTTCTTGTTAAAAGCGCTGATTATTTAGAGCCTTTAAACGGGCAAAATCCATACCCATGATGTTATTGCCGAGGCAATGCTTAGAGAAGCTTCTTCTTTTTCTCCCTACCCAATTTCTCTTCAAAAATTAATCCTGCAAAAAATGAAATTTAGGTTTGTATTATTAGGGTAAAGTCTTTATTGTGAAAAAGTATCTATGCAACAGGGCGCTGTTGTAGGGTGCTCGGTTATGGTGGCGTCGTTCCGTTATGCGGGGGTCAACCAAATCCGAAAGAGACTAAAGATTAACAAGAGGAAATCAAGAATATGGAAGACTCCCAACTCGAATTCTTAGCTTTCGATGAGACTCCTGCAGAAAAATATTTAGGGGTTGCAAGCATCAGATTTTTCGGGCAAATCATTTTGCGATACAAAGTTCAGAGAACCAAAGACGGCAACGGTATATTTATTGCTGCTCCGAGCTTTAAAAAAGTAGATCAATCAGGCGAGCATTGGTGTCAGTGGTTTATGCTGGACTCAATGAGTCACAATGAGACGGTCACCAATTTAATTAAAACAAAAGTCAAAGCCCATTATAATTCCAGATCTGGTGGTTCTTCCTGTGATCAAAATGGTTTTGGCGGATATAATCCGTCTAGTGCTCAAAAAGCCGCTCCTGCGTCTAATGGATGGGGTTCTCAATTACTATCCCCCAGGACTGCATAAAAGTCCTCTAAGACTCATAAGAACTCAGTTACTCCCCTCCTCAATTACTCCTGTAAAATCAAGCTAATATCAGATTTTTAAAAAGCATCCATTGCACAAGGCCGTCCCATGCCGAATGTTAGACATGAGGAATCACTCGAAGGGTTTGCGATACCTGACTTTATTCAGGTCGTTTCGCCACCTCCGGTTCGTCAAGAAACCGAAGAGGATGCTGCCCAAAAAAGCGATAGCTGTTCTTACAGCGCGCAATATCGAGAAGACCGATAAACGGTCTAGCGATCCTCTTTGTTGACATGCGTCAAACCGCCTTAGACTTTGGTCAAAGGAGTGATTCATGCCTATTCCAACCAACGTTTTTGATCAGATTAATAACCTTGCTTCTACTCTAGGAACAAATGATTTCTATGAGCAAAGACTTGATAATGACAGTGCGGGAAGGCCTCTTTATGTGGGGTTTTCTGCCATTCCGAATGAAAGCGTAGATAATACGACGTGGTTTATCCGCAAGCTTAGTTATGACAATAATGGCTTCATTAATCGAGTCCAGATACCCGATGCAGGAGCTGGCTTTACCTATAGTTGGACCAATCGGGCGACTTATTTTTCATAGGAAAGATTATGACAATTTACGGATATAACCCATTCACAAATAACTTGGATAAGTCAGGAAGTGGAGGCGGCAGCACTGGCAATGTCATCGGACCTAACTCATCTGTTCAAGATGATATAGCCACCTATGCCGATAATACGGGAAAAGTCATCAAAGATTCAGGAACGAAAATTACTGATTTGCTCGCGGTGGCAAATAATCTTTCTGATGTTGCCGATCCTTCTACTGCATTTGACAACATATCTCCGCTTACAACCAAGGGAGATTTACTAGTCAGGACAGCTTCAAATAATGTAAGGCTTCCGGCAGGTCCAGATAATCAGGTTTTGACGACAGATTCTTCCACACCTGAAGGCGTTAGATGGGCTTCTCAGGCGTTTGTATTCCCTTTTATTGAAGTTACAAACACTTCACAAACAATGGCAGTCAATACCGGCTATATTGCAAATAATTCTGCACTTGTAATAGCAACTCTCCCTTCTACATCTGCTGTGGGTGATCTTGTTTGGATAGTAGGAAAGGGTTCTGGCGGATGGCAGATTGCTCAGAATGCTGGGCAAACGATTCATTTCGGCAATCAAGATACTACGATTGGAGCAGGAGGAAGTTTAGATGCTACAAATCAGTATGATGCCATACAACTTCTCTGCACTGCAGCAAATACGGATTGGACGTGCACAGGTATTTCTCAAGGCAATATTAGCGTAACTTAATGCGAAAAAGGAAAATTAAAAATGGCTAAAAAATTTCCAAAATGGCGCGTTGGATTATCCTTCACACAATATTTTATGGTAGAAGTTGAAGCTCCTACAGAAGAAATGGCAATAGAAAGAGCTTGGAAAGGTGCTTGTCACGAGAGTGATAAAATGGAGACGGGAAGCACTTCAGCGGTAACTTCTGTGTTCATATGCGATAGAGAGGCTAGAGACTTTGCACACTATGTTCCCGAAGTCTATCCTGACGAGGATAGTAACAAATAAACTTGTTTTGAATATATCCCCTGCATTCATACAAAATTATAAATATGGAAATTGCTGAGTTTCTTTAGACGGAGCACTTGTACAGGAGTTTTTATAAATATATGGCTTGCTCAGCTCCTGGTCTTCCTTGCTTTTTGCTTTTTCAGCTTCGCTGTAAGCAATGGCGACGGCCTGTTTCCTCTTGTATCCTTCCCCTATTAGTTTTTTGATGTTTGTATGAATGCTTTCTTTGTTATTTCCTTGAATCAGTGGCATCGCATTCTCCTTGCTGGATTTAAAGATCAATTTTATTATACATTAATCTCGATTCCAAGTGAAAAACACCCGTGATAAACAAAGTGAATCAATTTATTTTTATGCTCTCTTATTCAATTAAATTGAGGCATTCTTTGGCAATCAGCCAATCTTCCCGGTCATGGATCACAAAAACTTTTACCTTTGAATCTGTAGATGAAATTTCATAATCTTGCGCACCATTAAAATTTTTCTTCCGATCGATTCTTATTCCAAAGTACTGTAATCCATCAATCGTCTCCTGTCTCGTTTCAACTGAATTTTCCCCTATCCCTCCAGTAAAACATAGGGTATCTAATCCATCCATGGCTGCTGTGAGGGCGCCAATTGCTTGTTTCAATCGATACACATAAATATCAAAAGCCAGTTTTGCACGAGGATCTTGTTTTTTGATTCTGGTTACAATCTCTCGCATGTCGAAACTTCCTCCGATGCCAAGTAAACCGGACTCGCTATTTAGACAGTGGTCCACTTCGTGAGCTGTGTATTTTTTTTCTTTTTGCAGATAAATTAAAATGCCAGGATCCACGGTTCCACTGCGTGTGCCCATCATTAATCCTTCCATTGGTGTAAAACCCATGGTAGTATCTATAACTTTTCCATTTAAAACAGCAGCGCATGATGAACCGTTTCCTAAATGGCACGTGATCAATTTTTTCGGATTTGTCTTCAGCAGATCTTGAACCCTTTCTGTACAATACTGGTGGCTGATCCCATGAAAGCCATAACGGCGAATGCCCTCATCTCTCCATTCCCAAGGACCTGGATAGGTCCAGGCTACTTCGGGCATTGTTACATGAAAAGCAGTATCGAAAATCCCTATCTGATTTGCTTTTGGAAAAAGAGCTTCAGCAATATCAATGCCTTCTAAATTGATAGGATTGTGAAGAGGTGCAAGACGTGACAATTTTTGAATGGTGGCTTTTACATCAGGGGTAATCATGGTTGGCTTTTGAAAAAGATTTCCGCCATGTACAATCCGATGGCCTATGAGATCGATATCTGGGGGAACTTCCAAAAGAGCTTCTTTTATTGCTGCTTTATGATCATCGCTCGTGTTTTTGAATTCGACCGTCTTTTTCCAGATGGGCTCGGCAGTGAACGCAAGGGTGCTGACCGCATCAAATAAAGCAAATTTAAAGGAACTAGAACCACCATTAACGACTAGAACTTTCATTAAAATTCCTTGTAAAACCCCTGTCTATGACTATAAACATAAATTTATTGAAGGGTAAAGGAAAATGAGTTCTTTGGCTTATTGAAAGGCTTTAAATAACTTCAGAGAACGAATACAGAAACAGCGCGTGTAAAATTGATCGTTCCCATAGGGATAAATTTTGACTTTTTTTTTAACTGCATTTTAGAATTTTATTCACATAAACATTCTAAAATGCAGTAGTTAGCTTACTTACAGCCACAATTGCTTCCGCAAGAGCAGTTATATCCACACTTACAATTTTCTCCACATTGGCAAGATTGGGAAGAGCATTGACAGCCTGATTTTGAAAAACACCCACAGTGTCTTTCTTGAGTGCAAGTGCAATTTTGGCAATGACAATTTGCCATATTTGGCGCGGCAGATAGAAAACTTACAGCCATAAGAGATGTTCCTAAGAAACCAAGTAACATTTTCATATTTTCTCCTTTTTTGTTTATTGAAAATATATTTCTAAAAGGTCTATTTCAACTATGATCGCAAAATTCGGTTGGATTTTTTGTAACACACTAATATTCAGTTAATTGAAAATCTCTTTCTGCCATAATTGTAACATTATGTTTAGCTTTGGTTGCATACAGTAACTTCCTTATTCTCAATAACATCTGCCAAATTGTTTTTTTATTTTTCAAATTAAAAACTCTGGAAAGGATTTTTTGTGCTTGTATAATTTACAATTATGGCTTAAATTGTGATGTACAACCATAATTGTAAATATTGAATTGGAGTTTAAGTGCG
Source organism: uncultured Chlamydiae bacterium (assembly GCA_937894565.1). GTDB lineage: Bacteria > Chlamydiota > Chlamydiia > Chlamydiales > CALBHK01 > CALBHK01. Next base: position 25,229 of record CALBHK010000178.1, on the reverse strand, counting down.
AAAAAATGTTTTAGAGTTACTTAAGAAGCTGTTTTCTAAGCAGAAGGTGCTTGAAATACATGATGTGATCACAGCGATGCACACAACAACTCGCATGACTGCTTATAATTACCTTAAAAAACTCGAGTATCTATCTAGCTACACTCATGCGGGAAAGTATTATACACTCAAAGACATTCCAAAATTTGATAAAGATGGTTTGTGGCACTATGGTGAAATTGGTTTTTCTAAATATGGGACGCTAAAAGAAACAATAATCCATTTGGTCAATGCATCAGAAAACGGGAAAACGAGCTCTGAACTTGAGAAGCAACAACGCATTTATGTTCAAAATGCTCTTTTAAGCTTGGTTAAGGCTGAGAATTTAACTAGGAAGGAGGTTAATGGAGTATATGTTTACGTTAGCACTGATCCGGAAGTTAGTGATCAACAGATCAAAAGACGTGCGGAAGTAGGCAGTAGAAAACGATTGCCAGATTGGATTGTAGGTGAAATTTTAGTTGAAACAATTCGATCATTCCCTGGGCAGGCAGGTGTTGAGGAGGTTGTAAAGCGTCTTTCAAAAAGAGGGTCATTGATTACTCGTGAACAGGTAACGCAGGTTTTTGAAGAAAACCATCTTTTAAAAAAAACTCCGGACTGATTGCGGTTCAGTTCTTGCAACTGTGCCGAGAGCAGGCTGAAAGTCAAATCAATCCAGGAATTCTTTTTCCGAAGATGCCAACTATTCATATTGAACCGGAGGAGACCGTATGCACCTGTGAGTCACATCCCAAATTAAATGTGATGAAAACAAAGGTGAGGGAGGTGCGTACCATGCACATAGGGCCATTTCAGGTGCATGAGACTGTGAAAGTTTGTCCATTAAAAGAATGCAAAAAAAAGCATCGATACTCCGGATTAGATACATTCTTGCCGCAAGGTTCAAATTTTGGATATGATGTCATCGCATACATAGGAGAGGCTTTATGGGGTAAATCACACACACCTCTACAAATTCAAGCGGATCTGAAGCGAAAAAATAACCTAGCTATTTCCGAAAGTGAAGTTACCCTTCTTGCGAAGAAGTTTGTTCATTATGTGGTAGAAGCCCAGAGAGATAAGCAAACAGAAATTAAGAAGTTTTTGCATAGAGGTGGTGGCTTTTTTATGTATTTCGATGCCATGCATCCGGGCGATGGCGCTGCCCATCTAATGTGTGCAATAGCGGAAGAAGTCTCAGAAAAAGTAAGTATAGTCTTGGGAAGTGTAAAATTACCAACAGAGTCGACAGAGACTGTTGCAACTTTTCTTAGAGAGCTTAAAAAGAAATACGGTGCTCCCTTAGCAGGTATCTGCGACATGCTCGCATCAAATTTGGCAGCATTTCAGGAAGTGTTTCCTGGTGTTTTGCTTCTTATCTGTCACTTTCACTTCCTCAGGTCAATTGGAAAAACTTTCTTAGAATATGAGAATATAAAGCTGCAAGGTGTTCTTAAACAATATGATATAACTAAACAACTTAAGGAGTTCGTAAGCAAATGCAAGACAAGCATCGAAATGAATCCACAACTAGCTGACTATACGAAATATGATGAAAAAAAGTACAAATCTTCATTTCAAACTATGCCAGAGATAATAAAGGCATATTGTAAGGCACTGTGGATTCTTGCATATGAACAAGAGTTGAATGGTTATGGATATCCATTTGATCGGTCGGAGCTTGTGTATTTACAAAGGATGAAAAAAACATATGACAGTCTTAAGGCATACCCTTTAGACTCTAAAGAGTTATCTGAATTAGAATTGCTGTTAGCTTCCATTCTGGAGAATCCCGACCTCTGCAAACACATGGCTGCTTTAGAAAAGAAAGTACAAGATTTTGACCATCTACGCGCCGTAATGAAAATAGCACCAATATACGGTGTAAAGGGATTGAATGATGACGGTGAAGAGTGCGATATGACCGCAATGGAAGAGCAACTCAAAATTTTCATTGAGTCAGATGAAATCAAGAATAACTCTGATAAAGCCTACCAGAGGATGGTCAAGCAGATTTTGAAATATTGGAAAATGCTTTTTTCTAAGCCTGTTGAAGTTCGACAATCGAGTGGGGAAACAGTTCTCACGTACCCTCAGAGGACGTCGAACTGCATGGAACGCCTGTTCAGAGAATTTCAACGTTCGGAATACAAGAGAACTGGAATGAGTACGTTAGGACGCACTGCCCGAGCAATGATTGCCGAAACACCGATGATGAAAAATCTGCAGTGCCCTGAATTTATGAATATTATCCTCAATGGGCAACCAACTTTGGCCGCACGATTTGCACAATTAGATATGAAATGGATTCAAGAAAGAGTGAGGAGATCTCAGAATGAAGAAAAATTACCAGTTGGTCTTAAGAAAATTATGAGGAATCCAGATTTTCATAAGGTTTTCATGAGAGTATCTAAATTGATTAGAAAAGTTGCATAACCCATATGATCGCAAAATCCAACCGGATTTTGCGATCATAGTATTTCAAACCATTTACATAACAACAACAACTAATTCCGCATGAACAATTTTCTCCACATTCGCAATGTGAACCCTTAGCAAATTGAGCACTTTTGCTGGTTATTTTAGTTGATGGTGCAAAGACAAAAAATCCCAACATAAAGATAGAAGCTCCTATGAAGGCAGCAGATAAAATTCCAATATTTCTTTTTTTGCGTTCTTGTTGGTTTAACTCTCCAATCGTAGATAGGGAAATTTCACTAGTTAATTCCATTCACGACTTCCTTTGTTAATTCATTCAAATCTTTTAATAAGTTCACGAATTTCATCGATTTTTTTTCTTTGTTCATTTTGATCTTGAGAAAGGCAGGCTTCTGTTACGCAAGAGGATAGATGGGTATCTAAAATGCGCAATTCAATACTTTTAATAGCTGAACGTATAGCGCGAAGCTGGTTTAGAATTTCGGGACAATACCTTCTTTCTTCGATCATTTTTTTAATCCCTTCCACTTGTCCACTTACTCTGTTTAGATGTGGCATTTGTTCCTGATGTGAGGGATGCTGAGTTTGTTGGTGATGGCAACATGAATCATTCGGCATAAAAATTTCCTGTATTCTCAATTTTGTACTATACCCCCGTATAGTATATTTGATGGCTTATTTATGTCAATGTGTAATAGCTTTCATCATGATCGAATAGCCATTAACCTAGATTTAAAAAATTGCATATATTTATTTTTGCAGGCATATATTGGGCTTAGGCTGACATAGAAAAGGAGATCTTTATGGCAATGTTTTTGGGGCATATTGCATTTATATTAGAAATGTTTGCATTAGCAACAGGGCTTGTGCTTGTCCGGTTAAGCAAAGAGAATAAAGGATTGAGCTCTCTTGCTGGTTGGGTTCTGGTTATTGTCGGAATATTTGGGGCCATTTGTACTGTGTATTACATAATACAGTACTTTTATCTTGGAGATTTCGCGCATGCCTACCCTCCAATGATGATGCCTGGAAAATAATCTTACGTAAGGAAATTATGGACCACTCTGACCGCCCATCAAAGTTAACCTGGGCATCTCCAACTTATATTGTATTGTTTGGATTTTTAGTTGTTATCGGATTTTTCCTTATCACAGAGCATGGGGCTCATCTTTTGGGAATATTGCCTTGGTTGCTATTGCTTGCATGTCCATTAATGCATATCTTTCATGGCCACGGACATCATCATGGAGGTGATAGTGATGATAATGATAAGAAAAATCAAACACATCATCATTAATATAAAAGGAGTTCGTCGTGGATCATGAAGCCCCAGCTTACGGCTTATGGAGTTTAGTCATTATCAACTCGTTGATTTTTATTATCTTTGCATTCAGCTTTACTAGGCCAAAAAAGAGTCGAGATTGGGTATCATTTGGTGGCTTTTCGGCATTTATAATAGCGCTCTTTGTTGAAATGTATGGTTTCCCTTTAACGATATTCCTTCTTTCAGGTTGGCTTTCAAAAAATTATCCTACAGTGCACTTGTTTTCTCACGATAATGGTCATTTGCTTCACACTTTGTTCGGAATGAAAGGAAATCCGCACTTTGATGTCTTTCATATTTTAAGCCTGATATTCATTTTCTTTGGTGTCTTCATAATAGGATCAGCTTGGAATATTCTTCTTAAGGCTCAAAAACAACATCGCCTAGCAATAACAGGACTTTATGCTCGGATACGACACCCACAGTATGTGGGTTTTATCATGATCATGTTCGGCTTTCTTCTTCAGTGGCCTACGATTTTAACCCTCATCATGTTTCCTGTTTTGGTCATTATGTATGTTCGGCTTGCAAAAATAGAAGAGCGCGATATGTCTACAGAATTTGGAAAAGAATACGAAACCTATGTAGCAAAAACCCCTGCTTTCATTCCTCATCTAAGTGGATAAAACGGAAATATGAGCAATCTAACCATCGATGCCGAACTAGAAAAACTGCAGCGCGAAACATTTGAATATTTTTTACATGAAACGAACCCTTCTAATGGCCTCGTGATTGACAAAACAGCGGCCGATTGGCCTGCGAGTATCGCCGCCACTGGACTTGCGTTGGCGTCATATCCAGTCGGGGTAGAGCGGGGATTCATATCACGCGCCGCGGCGGTGGAGCGAACACTTGCGACGCTGCGTTTTTTTTGGAACAGCCAGCAAGGCCCAGAGCCCGATGCAACTGGCTATAAAGGATTTTATTATCATTTTCTCGATATGCAGAGTGGACGTCGCGCCTGGCAGTGTGAATTGTCGACAGTAGATACAGCTTTTTTGCTGGCCGGTGCTTTGACTGCCGGGATTTATTTTGACGCCAATACAGCCGACGAGAGTGAAATCCGCACTCTTGCCGATGCGCTCTATCGCCGCACTGATTGGCAATGGGCGCAAAACCAAGGTACAACGGTAACACATGGATGGAAGCCTGAAAGCGGCTTCCTCAACTATCGGTGGGAAGGTTACGATGAAGCTATGTTGCTCTACATTCTAGGCCTCGGCTCTCCTACCCATCCATTACCAGAAAGCAGCTACATGGCATGGACTTCCTCCTATCGATGGGAACAGTGTTATGGTTATGACTACCTCTACGCTGGACCGTTGTTCACACATCAGCTTTCTCATACCTGGATAGACTTTCGTAGTATCCAGGATGCTTTCATGCGTCTTAAAGGTATCGACTACTTCGAGAACAGTCGACGTGCTACCTATGTGCAACAACGTTATGCGATTGAGAATCCACTTAAGTTCGCCGACTATTGTGGCTGTTGTTGGGGAATTACGGCGAGCGAGGGGCCTGGTTCCTGCACTATAAAGTTGGAAGGCATTGAGCGCACGTTTTATGATTATCTGGGGCGCGGTGTGCCATACGGACCCGATGACGGCACACTCTCACCCTGGGCGGTCGTTGCATCCTTACCTTTTGCGCCTGAAATTGTATTATCCGCACTCGAGCACTGTATTCATCAGGCAAAGTTGACAAAATTCAACCGGTACGGCTTCAAAGCTGCATTCAACCCAACGCATCCAGGAGAGCCGGGTAATCCTTATGGTTTCTGGGTGTCGCCTTGGCATTTTGGACTTAACCAAGGACCAATTGTCCTAATGATTGAGAACTATCGCAGTGGCCTGCTGTGGCAATTAATGCGAAACTGTTCTTACATCAAGACAGGTTTGAAGCGCGCCGGGTTTTCTGGAGGGTGGTTGTGAAGGTTAAGTTTTAACTTTCTTAAGTCTAAGTGCATTCAAAATAACAGAAACGGAACTGAATGCCATGGCCGCACTTGCGATCATAGGATTTAAAAGAAGGCCAGTCAGGGGAAATAAGATTCCGGCAGCGATGGGAATTCCAGCCATATTGTAGATAAAAGCAAAAAAGAGATTTTGCCTAATATTGCGCATTGTCGCTCGACTTAGAGTAATGGCTCTTACGATACCTGTGAGATCACCCTTAACTAAAGTTACCCCAGCGCTTTCCATTGCCACGTCAGTTCCTGTTCCCATGGCAATCCCGACATCGGCAGCGGCAAGAGCTGGCGAGTCGTTAATACCATCCCCTGCCATTGCCACAATTTGTTTTTCGCTTTTAAGCTGTTGAACTAAGATGTTTTTATCTTTTGGATTCACACCAGCATGAACTTCATCTATATTCAATTTTTTTGCTACGGCTTTTGCTGTGTATTCGTTATCCCCTGTTAGCATGATGACTTTTATTCCGAGTCGATGCAAATCCTCTATGGCCTTTGGGGTGGAGGCTTTAATCGGGTCAGCGACAGTAATAAATCCAATTGCTTTGCCATCGATCGCTACAAAAATGGCTGTCTGAGCTTGTTCTTGTGCTTCTTTTGCTTGTGCCTGTAAGGAAGCAATGCCAGCTATGTGGTTTTCTTCCATTAAATTTGCTTTACCGACAAATATTTTCTTGCCTTCAACGATTCCCGTGACGCCTCCCCCGGTAATTGAATTAAATTGCTCGACTTCCGGGATCTTTAAATTTCTTTCTTGAGCACCTTGAACAATAGCCAATGCCAGTGGATGTTCGCTATTTTTTTCAACTGAAGCCGCTAATCTTAAAAGTTCATTTTCCTGTCCATTTGATAAGACTACAATCTGAGTAATTTTAGGCTTTCCTTCAGTAAGTGTCCCTGTCTTATCCATCATCACGGTATTGACCTTTTCTAGTCGCTCTAAAGCCTCAGCATTTTTAATGAGAACCCCCATTTCAGCCCCTCGTCCTACCCCGACCATGATTGACATTGGCGTTGCTAAGCCAAGTGCACATGGACAAGCAATGATTAATACGGCGACAGCATTAACTAATGCAAAAACAAAACGTGGATCAGGCCCAATTGAAGCCCAAATGATAAATGTGATAATCGCGACTAAAACGACAACAGGGACAAAATATCCAGAAATTGTGTCGGCAAGCTTTTGAATAGGCGCTTTGCTTCTTTGTGCTTCTGAAACCATTTGCACAATTCTGGCTAGCAGGGTTTCACTACCAACTCGTTGAGCTTCCATTAAAAAGCTGCCTGTCTGGTTAATTGTACTTCCAGTCACATTGTCTTTTGCTTTCTTTTCAACAGGGATGGGTTCACCCGTAATCATGGATTCATCGACGAAGCTTGAACCTTCATTTACTACCCCATCAACGGGAATCTTCTCACCAGGCTTTACTCTTAATATATCTCCCACTTTCACTTGATCAATAGGAACTTCTTGCTCTTGGCCATTGACTACACTATGAGCAGTCTTAGCTGCTCGACCTAGCAAGGCTTTAATTGCCTGACTTGTCTGGCTCTTGGCTTTAAGCTCCAATACCTGTCCTAGAAGGACAAGAACAGTAATTACAGAAGCTGCTTCAAAATAAATAAAAAGTTCGCCCTTTTCTTTAAATGAGTCTGGAAACCAGTTAGGAAATAAGACAGCAATGGCACTGTACAAATAGGCAGCTCCAACGCCTAAAGCAATCAAAGAAAACATGTTCAAAGAACGGTTAAGTAATGAATACCAGGCCTTTTCAAAAAAAGGCCATCCGCACCAAAGAACAATGGGTGTGCTTATGATAAATTGAATCCAATAAGAAACTGGATCTGACACTAAGTTTTCAAAGTTTAAAAATGGGAGCATCTTGCTAGCTGCAAGTATCAAGACGGGAATCGTTAAAACTGCACCAATCCAAAATCTGCGCAACATGTCTTGATATTCGGAATTATCAACTTCTGCTGTAGCTTCTTTTGGCTCTAAAGTCATGCCACAGATTGGGCAAAGACCTGGATGATCTTGCTGAATCTCAGGATGCATCGGGCAGGTGTAGATCACTTTATGCGAAGAGGGTGTTGGGATCTTTTCTAGGGTCATTCCACATTTTGGGCATATTCCAGGTTTATCCTGCCTAATTTCAGGATGCATGGGACAGGTATAAACTGCAGAGTTTGAGTTAAGATGATTAGAAGACTGATTTAAATGACTCACTTTTACCGCCCATAATTAGAATTATGACTATGAAAATCTTCTGTATACAAAGCTTAGATTTACAGTAAATTCAGCCGATCATCAAGTCTTTTTAAGAAGCAACAAGATTTTAACTCATGAGGTCTTTGATATTTTCGGCTAATATATCGCTAAGATCTATTTTATTGGTCTTATGCGGAATGGTATTGCAGGTAACAACCATTGCTGCTCCAGAGTTCATTAATTCTTCATAGGCATGACCGGCAAATACTGCATGTACGCCAATGCAAATAGGTGGTTTCATCCCTGCTCTTTTTAGGTGTTCGACTGTCTCGATCATAGTTCTGGCGGTTGATATAATATCATCCACAAGTACTGGAATATGATCTTTGTAATTTTCTACATCAGGTATAGAGACTTCTACATCCCGGTCGCTATGTCGTATTTTTTGCAATATTGTAAAAGGGGCACTGGCGTTTTTTGCCACTTCAGATACCCATTGTTCACTTTCACCATCTGGTCCAATAAGTACTGGCTTCTCGACGTTTGCTTTGATCCACTGCGAAATATGTGCGGCTGCATGGATCACCTTATTTGGTATGTTATACACTTCTGAAAGCGAACTTCTGCGATGTAGGTGGGGATCAACCGTTGTAAGGCTGTCTGCAAAGCTTGAAATCAATTTACCAAAATAAGTAGAGGTGATTCCTTCACCAGGCTGGAACCGTTTATCTTGTCGCATATAAGCAAGGTAAGGAGTCACAAGACAAGTACAAGCTGCGCCTAGATCTTTGGCAGTTTGGCTAAGAAAGTATAATGGTAGAAGTTTGTTATCGGGCTCATCTAATGTGCAAATAAGCACTACACATTTCCCTTTGACGTCTGTATTGAGCTTCACGTAACTTTCACCATCTGGAAACTGGCGAATGGTGGATTCACCTATTTCTGCATTTAGATGTTTAGCGAGTTTCTGGCTCATTGTTTCGTTCCCTGGAAGGGAAAAAAGTATTATGTTCATTATGCCTCAATTTGGATGATATCTGGGTTAGCTCTTAAATACTCGATAGCGTATGCCAGTTCACCTGGAGATTCGGCATATATCTTATACAAATCTTGGCCTTTTTCCACTTTAAGGCCTATTGAAGCAGAGAAATAGATGCCGGCTGTAGCCGCATCTGGGGCGCCAGCAAGCTTGGCAACTTTTGCGATCTTGCGGTTATCTATAGCCGTGATCATACCTGGTTTATCCGCTGTTATTATCTGTGTATATAGTGCAGTTTTAGGTGTTTTTAATCCGCCCTGAGCTATACAGATCTGTTGAAATTTTTCCCATGCTTTGCCTGAATGTAAAATTTCATTGGCTAGTATCTCCCCTTCGCCTTTAGAAACTTTTCCTCCCATTTCGAGCAACTTCCCGGCTAAGAGCACAGCTTTTTGGCGTAGGTCTTTCGGGGCTGTAATATCATTTTGCAGTACGGCCAATACATCAAGGGCTTCTAATGATGGACCAATGCCGCGCCCTATAGGTTGTCTACCATCAGTAACTACTGTAACTACGTTCAATCCGATAGCAATGCCAACAGCGATCATTTTTTCTGAAAGCAGCTTTGCGGCTTCTTCAGATCTTACCTTCGCAGTTGGCCCCACAGGTATGTCAATAACCACATGTGTAGAACCTGCGGCAGCCTTTTTTGAAAGCACAGAAGCAATCAACTGACCTTCACTATCAATATCTAAAGCCTTTTCTACACGGATGATAATATCATCAGCCGGACTGAGCTGCACAGAACCACCCCACACAAGACACCCCCCTTCCTGATTCACTACATTTTTCATTTGCTCTACTGAAAGGTTCACATTGGTGAGGGTTTCCATTGTATCAGCTGTTCCGGCGGGTGAAGTAATAGCTCTTGAAGATGTCTTTGGGATAGTGAGTCCCGCTGCTGCAACAATGGCTACTACAATAGGCGTTGTACGGTTTCCAGGAAGTCCACCAATACAGTGCTTATCAAAAACTTCTTTTTGCGCCCATTCAAGTCTAAATCCCACGTCGATCATCGCTCTAGTCAGAGCAATAACTTCGTCTGCGTTAAGCCCTTCTCCGACACAAGCAGAAATAAAAGCTGATAATTGTATGTTAGATAGATTGGAAGCAGCAATATCCTGTATTATGCGTGAAAAAGCAGCAGGTTCTAAAGTATCGCCATAGATTTTTCTTCGAACGTCACTCATGGAATCCAGAGGGGGCATATGAGATAGATTAATCTCATCACCTTCCCCTGCCGAAAGCCATTCTATTGCCCCATTCGATAAACCAATCTCACCATTGTTAAGCTGACTAGGGTTATCCATTACGATCAGTGAAGCAACAAGCGTTCTATCCCCTTTTGATACCCTAATACGGTTAAGAGCTTCAAAACCTTCTGATTTGCAAACGTGACAGTCTCTTCGCATAAATACTAAGTGTTCATTGCGAAAATCGACGCCGAGTTTTTTTAATTTTAGAGTGTTGTGTTCTGGATGCTCTAATTCCATTATATTTCAAAGCTCTGGTTTAACTGGGGTATTACAGATTCCCAATGTTTGACTTCCTTGAGTTTTTGTTTAAAAGCCTCTGCTTGTTCCATTTCCCCGTGTATGATGAAAATATTGGATGGCTTTTGTTTTAAATCGGACAGCCAATTAAGCAATTCAGTTTGGTCAGCATGGGCCGAAAGGCCTTCGATTTTTCTTATTTGCATCCGAAAAGGTATGATTTTTCCATAGATTTTTATTTCTTTTTCGCCATCCAGCAATTTTCTGCCCCTCGTTCCCTCAGCCTGATAACCGACAAACAAAAGAGTGTCATTTTCATTTGCTGCCCGCACTTCCAAATAATTCAGAATTCTTCCGCCTGTTATCATACCGCTTCCCGCAATGACAATTTTCGGTTTTTTATCCATCCGGAGTTGCATGGTTTCTTTATAACTACTGACTAATCGAAAATGGGAACACATTTGATTACATTCTTCGGTTTTAAGTTTGTGCCATTCTTGTGAATGATGAAATAGATCTAAGATATTTGCTCCCATGGGACTGTCCATAATCATTGGGATATTTTGAATCTTTTTGGCTTTAAGGAGTCTCCAAAGAATAAGCATCAGTAACTGTGTCCGTTCGACAGCAAAACTTGGAATAAAGATCGAACCGCCCCTGCTGATAGTTTCGTTAATTACCCGTTCCAGTTCCGGTAGAATGTCCTCTTCATTAGGATGGATTTTTCCACCATAGGTTGATTCAATAAGAAGAACATCCGCTTTAGTGGGCTTTTTTGGTGGATAGAGGAGCAAATCTTTTTCTCGGCCAATATCACCAGAAAATACAAATGTTTTCCCATCTGCTTCCACTTGGATAAAGGTAGATCCTATGATATGGCCATTGTATTGAAAAATGACTTTGAATAAATTTTCAAGGTTAAGCCATTCTCCTTCCTGTATTGGACGAAATAATTTTAGAGTTTTTTCTACATCTTTCAGATCGTAAAAAGGCAGTGCTGGTTTATGTTTTGAATAACCCTCTCGATTAGCTCTTTCAGCTTCTTCTTCTTGGATTTTAGCACTATCTTTCAAAATGATTTCAGCAATTTTCAGTGTTGGAGCGGTTGCAAAAATCTCACCTTTAAATCCTAACTTTACTAAACGCGGAAGATAACCGGTGTGATCCAAATGACCATGTGTCAAAAGTACGGCATTGATAGTGGAAGGATCAAATTTTGGTGTTTCCCAATTCAGCAAACGCAATTCTTTTAATCCCTGAAAAAGACCACAATCCACTAAGATCTTTTTATCCTGAAATTCAATCAGGTATTTAGAACCTGTAACGGTACCTGCGGCACCTAAAAATGTAAGTTTCATAAATCCCTATATTTATTTTTACAGATAATTTTGCATTCTTCGAGCACCTTACGCTTTCTCGTCTCAGACAACCCAATGCCATTTAATGCAGATGGTCGTTTGCACAGAGCATGGCAAAGGACGATCTCTTTATCCAGCAATCTCTGTTTCTCATGTTTTGAGAGGCTTGTAAGACATGTGATCGGATAAAGACCATTTCGATCAATTCTTTCCCGTAAGCTATCCCCATGAGGATAACTCCAACTCAGAAGGCCCATTCCAACACATTTCCCATATTTTTCAGCATCACCAGAAAGCCGGGTATTTGTCACTAACCATCCCTGATGGAATTTTTTGGCATGACCTGGTTTATTAAGCCAAGTTTTTTCAACATCAAGAAAGCGTGCATGCACATATAACGCGTGCTTTACATCGCAAATGTTACCCGCAGTCCCATGGAATTTACACTCCATCATAAAATGTTGATTATCCTTCTCGGCTATGACATCTACTTCATGTGTGACGCAATGCCCCTGTACAATCTGATCTGTGAGAGTCCGATACCCTTCTGCTTCAAGCAGCGCTGCGATGAATTTTTCAAATGGGAAACCAGTAGGACCGAGTTCCATAATAGCATTTTTAAGGTGATATTTACCGGCCGTGCCATGACTCAATTTTTTAAGATTTCTGAAAACAATCTTGTACATTTCTTTAGTATGGATTCCATCAAAAAGCTCTTTTTCGGTTTTAGAAAGCACTTCCTTTATTATTTCTTGGCTGGCACCAGCTCTTTCGAGCGACCGTACAATCTTTTCTGGTTCATAGGATGCTTCCTCTCCAGTAGCTTTGATTATTTTCATTTGAAACTCCTGTTCAATGGAAGTATGCTTTAGTTACGTATTGCTGGATCATTCGCTGAGTGTTAAAAAACGAACCATTCAATGAAATACAGTGTCGCATGACATTGATGAATCGATCACGATCATAGAAAGTTGGAATGACAACATTTTCTAGTTTGTCATACAGATCATTTGCATCCGATGCATCCGTTGTAGTCCCATTAACTGGAGTTTTACCAAATGTCCAACCCGTTATTCCTTCGATGCAGCCTTCAATCCACCAACCGTCTGGTATGCTGAGCATCGGTATTCCATTTAATGCAGCCTTCATTCCACTTGTCCCAGAGGCCTCCATCGGAGTTTGCGGTGTATTGAGCCATATGTCTACTCCTGAAGTTAATTTCTGAGCCATGTTAATGTCATAGTTTTCAAGATATACAATCTTAATCGACTTCTTTAATTGCTCTTTGATTTGAAAAATATATTTGATAACATCTTTCCCTGGTTGATCTTGAGGATGAGCCTTTCCAGCGAAGATGACTTGAATGGGTCCAGCTTTACTTACCAGTTCCTTGAGTTTCGTTATATCGTGGAATAAAAGACCTCCTCGTTTATATGTTGCCGAGCGTCTTGCAAAACCTAGAGTTAGAACATTACAGTCAAAACCCTCATTTGTCTCTCGATTAACGTATTCAATAAGCATCTTTTTCTGCTTGAAATGAGCGTCCCAAATCTCAGAATTTGGGATACTCAGAGCCGATCGCAAACTGAAATTATCTTCACGCCAGCCAGGGATATGGCGATCATATAATTCTTGAAATGAGGGAGAAACCCAAGTTGCCGCATAAACACCATTTGTAATTGAATCAATAGAATACTTAGCAAACATAAGACGAGAAATTTCGCCATGCCGCTTTGCTACACCGTTTATATAATGGCTGAGATTTAAGGCTAAATAGGTCGTATTTAGAATCCCTTCACAACAAAAAACCTCTTTCATGTCAAAAACTTCTTTACGTTGAAGAACCTTTTCGACCATATCTCGTGGAAATTTATCATGACCTGCTACTACAGGGGTATGAGTAGTAAAAATGCATTTTTTCCTAACAATTTCAACCTCTTCATGCGTAAATTGCTTTTTATTTGCTCGTAGTGCTTCTTCATCTAGAAGTTCCAGAGTTAAGAGACTTGCATGCCCTTCATTCATATGAAATCGTCTAATTTGATCATAGCCGAGAGAGCGTAAGATCCTAACGCCCCCAATCCCCAGTACGATCTCTTGGCAAAATCGATAATATTGATCGCCTCCATAGAGAAAATCGGTTAAAGTTCTGTCCCAGGTACTGTTTTCAGGCAAGTCGGTATCCAATAAATAGACAGGAATACTATATCCTTCTTTGCTTGTAATGTTATATTGCCAGGCTCTCACTTGAATTTTTCTACCTTCAACGCTTACTTCTATGCGTTGAGGAAGCTCTTCTAGAAAGTCGGATACCACCCATTCCACAGGCCTTTCGCTCTGGATTCCCTGGGAATTTAATTTTTGATAGAAATACCCTTTACGATAAAGGAGTGTGACGGCGGCAATTGGCAGTTTTAGATCAGCAGCAGAGCGCAGCATGTCGCCAGCTAAAATGCCTAAACCACCGCTGTAAGTAGGGATCCCCTCTTCAAGAGCGATTTCCATTGAGAAATAAGCTATAGTTTCGCTATCCATGATATTCCTGTATGTTAAAGTGGAGGATGCATGTGGTACGGCCCAAATGTCATGCCACCTCCTAAAAATCCAGTTACATTCACCAACAGAAATAAGAAAACAAGACATGTATAATAAAATTTACTTATTCCCCAACTCTCGCGAATAAAAGCCACAAAAATTGCAAGAATAGCAGTTACAAATCCAAACCACATATGCCACCATACAAAGTCTGCTAATAGACCATTGTAGGTAGCTGTATAACTATATGTCAGACCAAGGAGAGCCGTTGGGACTGCTAATACAGCCGCCGCAATTAACATAAAGCGAGAGGCATAGTCAAAAATTAGCCTTTTATACCAAGCAAAAAGCAATTCAGAAATAGCTGTCATGGCAATTAACGCGATGGGGAAATGCAAAAAAATGAAATGAAAGCTGCCGATCCATTGCACCCAACTTTGGGGTCTGCCTTCATATTGCTCGACTGCTTGTATGTCTTGTGTTGTTTGAACGTTTTCTTTCATGGATTTATTTTCATTCATTTCCTTGTGACCTTCGTGACCAAAAAGAAAGGTAAAACTCAGCAAACATAGTAAACTTAAAGTTAAAACTTTATTCATTATTAATGCCCCATGTGCTTCATTTGATTCGTTTCATTTGTATTGGGCATATCATACGACATGCCTTTCATACTATCTGCCCCATGTTGCATATGTCCACCCATGCTATCTTCGGGTTTACTCTGCATCCAATTTATATTTTCTTGACCATGGCTTTCTTTTTGATCCTCTTCTCGACTAAACCAGCTAACAGTATTCATATTATGAGGCTTCTGCATATTACTATGTTCCATTCCATTCATATTGTATTGCATATCGTTCATATTCACAGCCTCTGCAACTGTTCCTGGTGGATGCTGGTACCAACCTGGGTCGGCATAGCTGGTTAGATTATCCCTGACTTTGAAAATGGTAAACATGCCCCCCATTTCAATAACACCAAAAGGACCTGGGCTGCCAATGGGCGAGAGATTTGTAGGATATTTCATTTCAAATCCCATATCCATCATTTCGCTAGTTCCATACATTTCAAACATATCGCTCATCCCGTTGATATTCATTAGCCCCATGAAATCAGGAAAAAATTGTTTAATTCGCTCTTCTATCCCTTGTTTTTTTATTCCTGTTAAATTTGGAAGATCATGTTGCATTTGATTCATTACATGATGGGATTTATGGCAATGGAGAGCCCAGTCTCCAGGATTATCTGCAATGAATTCAATATCTCGTGTTTCGCCAGGAGCAACAAGCACTGTAACTTCGCTAGATTGAGCAGCAGGTGGAAGCCTTTTGCCTCCTTTTCTTGTTACTAAGAATTCATGACCATGAATATGAATGGGATGAGTGCTCATCATGACATTTCCGAAACGAATGCGTACACGATCACCTGTTTTGACAACTAATGACTCAGTAGTGGGGTATAGAACGCTGTTGAAAGTAAATAAATTAAAATCGAGCATTTCAAATGGAATGGGTGTTTTAGCTCCCATGGGAACACGCCATTCATGTAAAAAGATTGCAAAGTCGCGATCAATAGGTGGATTATCGCCATCACGTGGATGGATAATAAAAAAACCTTCCATGCCAAGTCCAATTTGTACCATTTCATCTGAATGAGAGTGGTACATAAAGGTCCCATTTTGTTTGAGAGTAAATTCATATTTAAATGTTTCACCTGGTGGAATGGCCCTTTGGTTCAAACCTGCTACTCCATCCATTCCATTAGGTAAAATAATTCCATGCCAGTGAACGGATGTTGGTTCGTTAAGTTTATTGGTTACAAGAATTCTGACCCGATCCCCTTCAACAGCTTCTATCGTAGGACCGGGACTTGATCCATTATAGCCCCAACAATTGACCCAAAAACCTGGAGCAAATTCTCGTCTGATTGGCTCAGCGATAAGATGAAAAACCTTTACATCGCCATCCATTTTCCAGGGAAGAGACCCCACGTTTGGAGTGATAACAGAAGGATATTTCAAGCTTCCTTTATTTGGTTGGTCTTTGCTTTTTGTGTCTTCTCGGTGATTCTGATCATTTTTTCCATCTTGTTCCATTTGATTTTGCTGCATCATTTGCTTATGGTCTTTCATAGGCATATCCTGCATGGAGTGATCTTTTGGCATATTCATTTGGTCATGCGTATGGTGATCTTGGCCACTTAGAGAACAGGTCATATAGATGCTTAAAAGAGTAAGTAGTTTTCTCATTATTCGACTCCTTCACAGGTAAATTCTTGTGGAAGCAATCGAAACAAATAACCTCCTAAAGCATGATCAAGCTGCACGCGTGATATCCAATAATCTCTGAGCCCAGCAAGATAGTTCCGATAAGTTTCAGTTTCTCGTTTTTTATTTTCTAAAAGACGATCAACACCTAGACCCATGACATTGTATAGTTTTTCTGAGGAGTCAAGGATTTTGTTTTGTAAAGGAATAATTCCAGCTCGATATTTATTGATAATTTTTAAATCTTTCATCAACAGTTTATGAGCTTCCCTTACTTCTGAAAGCACTCGAATTTCTAAAGCAGCTAAGCGATCTTGAGCTTGTCTAAGTTCTGCAAAAAGTCGCATGCGCGCTGCTTGACCATAATTAAAGATAGGGATTTCTCCGCCAAATCCAGGCCCAATAAAATTTGAACCATCTGGATCACGCTCTCCAGCTAAGCCTAATTGCAAATTAGTATAGGTCCACCACTCTTTAAGCCCCAGCATACGACTAAAGCGAATGATTTCAAAACGCGCGACTTGCAGATCTATTCTTTCCTGAAGAGCCATGGATTCTAACTGACAGAGATCGAATCCTTGGTAATCAATTTCTTCTTGTAATTGCTCTGGAAATGTAAGGCAAATTTCTTCACTAAATCCAAGCAATCTATTGAGTTTTTCCCGCAATCGAATAATTTCTTCTTGGGATTTGGTGATTTGCAAATCAGCTTCTAAGAAGATGGCTTGAGTTTCTTCTAAATCAAGTTGATAGACGTTGCCTACATTGTATTGTCTCAAGGAGATTTCGCTTTGGATGCTTGCCAATTCAGCGATCGCTTGAGTATATTTTAGCATTTGTTGTTCAGCGACTAATTCATAGTAGGTCTGTCTGACCTCAAAAGCTAAATCTAAAATCTCATTTGCCACTCTTAGCTTTGCTTGCTCAAGCTCTGTTGACGCTAATTTTGTTCGCAAGGGAATGAGAAAAATATCTAAAAAAGTCGCCGTGATAAGATATTCGATATTAGTCACGAGCTTCTTTTCATGAGGATAACGTACTTCTACGGAAAATACGGGATTAGTAAAAAGTCCTGCTTCGATTAAGTCTGCCTGAGCGATACCGATTTCTTCAAAGGTAGCTTGAACTTCCGGATTATTAAGGAGTGCAATTTGAACGACGGATTCAATGCTTATAGGCTGAAAGACTAGATCTTGAATATAACTGGCTACGCGAGGATCCTCATAACAAGTCTGATTCCACAGAACTTCCTTTCCAATCCGTTCTTGTATAATACCTGCCACTTGCTCTTCACTTCCATGCGGTACACGGGCGCAGCTTGAAATAAAAAGAGATAGTGTTGTTATTCCGATTACTTGTAATTTAGTCATTAATGTTCCCTTTAATAAGGCCATTTCCAGTCACGAATTTCTGGAAGATCATCGCCAAACTCTTGAATGTAATTTTTGTGTTCCAGCAATTTGCTTTCTGCCAATTCTCTTATAGAAGCAATCCTCTTGGAAAACCGCGGCACTCTTTCCACTGTATCAACAAATAAATGGAAGCGATCGAGATCATTGAGAACGACCATGTCAAAAGGTGTAGTCGTTGTCCCTTCCTCTTTATATCCCCTAACATGGAGATTTTGGTGGTTTGTTCTTCTATATGTCAGACGATGAATTAGCCAAGGGTAACCATGGAAAGCAAAAATAATCGGTTTATCAGTTGTAAATATCTCGTCGAACTCTTGATCTGAAAGACCATGTGGATGTTCGCTTTTTGGTTGCAGGACCATCAAATCGATGACGTTGATAAAACGAACTTTTAAATCAGGAACATGACGTCGAAGCAAGTCTACAGCAGCTAAAGTTTCCATGGTAGGAACGTCACCGGCACAAGCCATGACCACATCAGGTTCATTGTCAAAGTCATTGCTGGCCCATTTCCATATTCCAATACCCTTAGAGCAATGTTGAACAGCTTCATCCATAGTGAGATATTGAAGGGCTGGTTGTTTTCCAGCGACAATCACATTGACGTAGTTCTTGCTTTTTAGGCAGTGATTAGCCACTGAAAGTAGTGTATTTGTGTCTGGTGGTAGGTACACTCGAATGACTTCAGCTTTTTTATTCACGACATGGTCGATAAATCCAGGGTCTTGATGAGAAAATCCATTGTGATCTTGACGCCACACATGTGAAGTTAAAAGATAGTTTAATGAAGCAATCGGCCGGCGCCAAGGGATACGTCGTGTTGTCTTCAACCATTTTGCATGTTGATTGAACATCGAATCGATAATATGGATAAAAGCCTCGTAGCAAGAGAACAAACCATGTCTTCCCGTCAAAAGATAACCTTCAAGCCATCCTTGGCACATATGTTCGCTTAACATTTCCATGACCCTTCCATCTGGAGAAAGATAATCATCATCACTGGAATAGATCTTTCCATCAAATGCACGCCCAGTAACTTCAAACAAGGCCTCTAGTCGATTTGAAGCGGTCTCATCAGGCCCCATCACACGGAAATTTCGACTGTCCATATTCAGTTTCATAATATCACGCAAAAAGCGACCCAAGATACGCGTGGCTTCTCCTTCAACGATTCCAGGCTTAGTCACTGAAACAGCATAATCGCGGAAATTAGGCATGCGCAGATCTCTTAATAAAATTCCACCATTGGCATGTGGATTAGATCCCATTCGACGAGTACCCTGTGGAGCCAACTCTGCCAGATCGGGCTTGAACTTACCTTGTTCATCAAAGAGTTCCTCTGGTCGATAGCTTTTCATCCAATCTTCTAGAAGTTTTAATCGACTTGGATTAGTGGCAAAGTCTGTAAATGGAACCTGATGTGAGCGCCAGGAACCTTCAACTTGCTTTCCATCAATTTCTTTAAGACCGGTCCACCCTTTCGGCGTTTGCAGAATAATCATTGGCCAGCGAGGCCGTTTGCTGATATTTTTTACACGTGCGAGCTGTTGAATTTCCTTAATTTCAGCAATCACAATATCTAGTGTTGCCGCCATCAGCTTATGCATAGTTTCGGGATCTGATCCGGCAACAAAATAGGGATTATAACCATAGCCACGGAAGAGGTCTTCTAATTCATCTCGATCAATCCGAGCAAGCACTGTAGGATTGGCAATTTTAAAGCCATTTAGATGGAGGATAGGGAGTACAGCACCATCATGAATGGGATTGATAAATTTATTAGAATGCCAGCTCGTTGCGAGCGGTCCAGTTTCAGCTTCTCCATCTCCGACTACGCAGCACGCGATGAGATCGGGATTATCAAATATTGCTCCATATGCATGTGAGAGTACATATCCGAGTTCTCCTCCTTCGTTGATTGATCCGGGTGTTTCAGGTGCGACATGGCTAGGAATTCCCCCAGGAAAAGAAAATTGCTTGAAGAGCTTCTTCATTCCTTCTTCGTCTTGAGAGATGTTTGGATAGAATTCGGAGTACGTGCCCTCAAGATAGACATTAGCGACAACCCCTGGTCCACCATGCCCAGGACCAGCCAAAAAGAGCATGTTGAGATCATGGGCTTTGATTAGACGGTTGAGATGGGCATAAATAAAATTCAACCCAGGTGTTGTTCCCCAGTGTCCTAAAAGCCTTCTCTTAATATGTTGAAGTGAGAGAGGTTTTTTAAGAAGCGGATTATCTAGCAGATAAATTTGCCCCACAGAAAGATAGTTTGCAGCTCTCCAATAAGCATCGATCTTATTTATTTCTAAGGGGGTAAGAGATTCTTTAAGCTCTTCCTGATCCAAAGTTGATTCTAGAGCTGTAAACTGTTCCATAATGTCTTATTCCTATTAACTTTTTTGTAACTGTGGTTTTTTGAATAAAAAATTTATGAAAGTGCTGATGACCCATACCACAATGGCAACTGTCAAAATCACACCCCATTCGGTTAAATTAAGAGGGACTGTTCCGAAGATTGTTTGTAGGAATGGAGTGTAAACTACAAGTAGATGGAGTAGAAGTGAACTAGCCAAAGCTAAGATGATATAGGGATTCGAAAAAATACTCATATGGTATTGGGATCGCACCATTTGGACTCTGACAATCTCTAATACGACCAAGGTTGTGAATGCCATTGTTTGAGCCAGTTCTGCACTTTGGCTTAGACCAAAATGACAAGCGGCAAGAGTTCCAGCCGCAATCACAAAACCTGTCAGGAATAATTGAACGGCAAATCGTAAAGGAAAAATGGAATCTGAAGATTTTCTTGGAGGACGATTCATGGCAGTTGGATCGACAGGATCAAGCCCTAGTGCAATTGCAGGAAAGCCATCTGTGACAAGATTCAACCATAGAAGCTGAATAGCCGAAAGAGAAACGAAAGGATTCCCTAATGGATCTCTAAAGCCAAGCAGCATACCCATAAAAATAACAAGCAATTCGGCAATATTTGAGGACATGAGATAATTGACAAATTTAATAATGTTATCGTAAATCCCACGTCCTTCCTCAACGGCATTAACAATGGAAGCAAAATTATCGTCTAAAATCACCATGTCGGAAGCTTCTTTTGTGACATCTGTCCCTGTGATGCCCATGGCCACACCGATATCTGCTTCTTTGATAGCAGGTGCATCATTGACGCCATCTCCAGTCATGGCAACGACTTCTCCAAGCGATTTCCAGGCACGGACAATCCTTAATTTATGGGCAGCAGAAGTGCGCGCATAGATGGCTATGTTTCGCACATTGTCTTTTAAGTGTTGATCATCCATCTGTTCGAGTTCAGCCCCGGTTACGGCTAAGGCGCCCTCTTTCATCAAATTGAGTTCCTTGGCCACTGCAACAGCTGTTTCCTTATGATCGCCCGTAATCATTACAGTGGTGATCCCTGCATTTCTGCAGGTTTCGATGGATTTCTTCACTTCAGGTCTTGGGGGATCCATCATAGCGATCAGTCCAACCAAAATAAGTTGATCTTCAATCGATTGATCGATTTTTACTTCTTGTGGCAAAGGACGATAGCCTACGGCGAGTACCCGAAGCGCCTGGCTTGCTAGAGAAGCATTTGCATCTAAAATACTTTTTTTACGCTCATCCGTTAGAGGTTCGACCTTACCATTAAGAAGAATGAACTCAGTATGAGCTAGAATAACGTCAGTAGCTCCTTTGGTAAAAAGCATGGAGCCCTCGTCTGTTTGCCTTGCCATACTCATTCTCTTTCTCTCAGAGTCAAAAGGAATTTCACCGAGTATAGGGTTCTTCTGCTCCAAATCTTGTTTAAAAAGCTGGGCTTTTCCAGCCACCGTTAAAAGAGCCCCTTCCGTTGGATCCCCAGCAATACTCCACCCTTTTTCAGGATTTTGATGCAGCTCCGCACTGTTGCATAGAGTGCCGATTTTGAGAGCCATGATCAGCTCAGGATTATCCTGGAAATTAATTTTGGCGTCTTTGACTTTAAAATCACCCTCAGGGTTATATCCCACTCCCATTACATCCACAAATGAACCATTTACCCAAATCGATCTAACCATCATTTCATTTTGCGTTAGGGTTCCTGTTTTATCCGTACAAATAACACTCGTACATCCTAATGTTTCAACAGAGGGGAGCCTACGAACTAGTGCATTGCGCTTTGCCATTTTACGAACGCCAATGGATAAGGCTATTGTCACAATAGCAGGAAGGCCTTCCGGAATGGCGGCAACAGCAAGACTGATGGAAATAAGGAGATTTTCAACCAAGGGTTGCCCTCGAAAGAAACCTAATGCAAAAACTAAAGCCACGACTCCCAAGCAAATCCACACTAAACGATGTCCCAACTCTTCTAGTCGAATTTGAAGAGGTGTCTGTTCTTCTCTTCCCCCCTGTAAAAGCGAAGCAATTTTGCCAAGTTCTGTTTGAAGGCCGGTTTCTGTGACAATCATGTAGCCTTTTCCACTGACAGCAACCGTTCCGAGAAATCCCATGTTTTTCTTGTCGCCAACTGAAAGATCTGGTTTCTCTAATGGGTCTGCAATTTTATGAATCGGCATGGACTCACCGGTTAAAGCTGCTTCCTGTGTTGACAACTCAATTGATTGAATGATTCTCCCATCTGCAGGAATTCGATCACCTGCCTCAATCAAAACGAGATCTCCGGGGACAATTTTTTCAGAAGGGAGCGTTTGCAATTCTCCGTTTCGAATGACTTTAGAAGTTAGAGTGGCCATCTTGCGCAAAGCAGCAAGAGATTTATCAGCTCGAAATTCTTGAAAAAAACCAAGGAGTCCGTTAAGAACGACAATCACACCAATTGCTGTCGCATCCACCCATTCGCCTAAGAAGCCAGCGATAAAGGCAGCAGCTATTAAAGTCCAAACAATGAAACTTGAGAATTGGTTGATAAGCAATGTAAGAGGAGAAACCCTTTTTTGTTCGGGCAGTTGGTTAGGCCCAAATTCTTGCAGTCGTTTCTCTGCTTCTTCTCTAGATAATCCTCGGTGAAGATCTGTTTTAAGATTGCGGCAAATTTCTTCAGAAGATTGATTCCACCATGTATTTATTTTTTTCGGTTCCACTTTCATCTCCTTAAGTGTTTGGTTGCGTTGGCTTCTTTTTTAGATGAAAACTTCGCCAAATGACGTAAATAGCAGGAATAACGCAAATTGTGAGAAAGGTAAGTGAGAGCAAACCGCCCCAAAGAGGAACTGCAATGCGTTTAGCAACATCCGAACCAACACCAGTGCTCCAGATAATGGGTAGCATTCCAAAAATATTTAAAGCGACTGCCATGATGAGAGGACGAATCCTATAAGTCCCGTGCTCAACGGTCATTGTTTCAAGTTCAGCAACAGTTGTTAGTTTCCCCTCTATTTTCCACTTCTCATATCCTTCCTCTAAATAAACCATCATAATCGATGCAGTTTGGGCTGCAATTCCCAATAAGGCAATCATTCCCACCCAGACAGCTACAGAGGTATTATAGCTTAGCGAATACATCAGCCAGATTGCGCCGATTGCAGCAAAAGGGACTGAAAGCATAACGATGAGGGTTTGAGCAATTCCCTTGAAATTAAAGTACAAAATAATGGCGATAAGCAGAATCGTAAGAGGAACGACCCACATCATAAGCGCCTGAATGCGCTCTAAAAATTCATATTGCCCGGTCCATTTGAGATAATAACCTTGAGGAAGTTTAAGGTTTTTTTTAACTGTCTCCTTCGCTTCTTCTACGTAGCCGCCAATATCCCTGCCTTCAATATCCACATAGACCCAGCCGTTAAGAGAGGCCATTTCATCTTTGATCATGGGAGGACCCATTACGGCTTCAATTTTTCCGAGAAGAGCTAATGGAACCTGTGCCACTTTTCCTCCACTCATCCCTTGTTTTTCTCCATTCATTCCAGTTCCTTGCGCCCCTTGCTGCTTAGGAATAGGGACAAGGACATTGCGTAATTTCTCAATATCATTGCGCAGATCGCGAGGATAACGCACATTAATTTTATAGCGCTCACGCCCTTCAATGGTGGTGGTAACATCCAAACCACCGATGGCTGTTTCAATCACATCAAAAACATCCATAAGCCTGAGGCCATAGCGCGCAATGGCTTCGCGATCCGGAATAAAATCGATAAAAAATCCTCCAATCTCTCGTTCTGCATATACACTGCGCGTGCCTGGCACCATTTTGAGAATTCCTTCTAGCTCCTGGCCGATTTCATTGATTTTAAAAAGATCTGTTCCAAACACTTTAATGCCAATAGGAGTTCGAATTCCTGTGGTCAACATATCAATACGGGCTTTGATCGGCATGGTAAAGGCATTTTGTACGCCTGGGATTTTCAAAGCTTCATTCATTTCTTTTTCCAATTTTTCCTTGGTCATCCCCGAACGCCATTCGGATTTAGGCTTTAGCATCACAACCGTTTCTGTCATGGAAAGTGGGGCAGGGTCGGTCGAGGTTTCTGCTCTTCCTGCTTTACCAAATACTCTTTCTACCTCTGGGAAAGATTTTAAAATTTTGTCTTGAAGTTGAAGGAGTTCTTTTGCGGCCTCTATGGAAATGCCAGGAACTGTGATCGGCATGAATAAAATGGTTTCCTCATCTAGAGGTGGCATGAATTCAGAACCGAGACGCATAAAAACAGGGATAGTGATTAATGAACCTATAATCGCAAGGACAACAACAAGATAACGGAATTTCACACAGAAATTCAGGAGCGGTCGATAAATAGCTACCATCCAGCGATTAATCGGGTTTTTCATGGCAGGTCTAATTTTACCGCGAATAAAGGTGACCATTAGTGCAGGGACTAATGTGATCCCTAAAAGAGCTCCAAAAGCGACCGCGTATGTTTTAGTAAATGCTAGTGGAGAGAAAAGTCGTCCTTCTTGAGCTTGCAAGGTGAAAACAGGCAAAAATGCAATCACTGTCACTAATAGAGTAGCAAAGATACTTGGCCCAATCTCTTTGGCAGCTTGGATGATAATTTCATTTCTATCCCCTTGTCCGTTTGCCGCTTCCAGTTTAGTATGTGCATTTTCTGTCATAACAACCGCAGCATCTACAACGTCACCGATAGCAATAATAATTCCGGCGAGTGACATGATGTTTACAGTCAGACTTTGATAAAACATCGG
>CALBHK010000177.1 GCA_937894565.1 uncultured Chlamydiae bacterium | reverse complement strand
TGGCAATCTTCGCTGCAACCATCATCTTCAATCGCCTCTATTAAAATAGCGTTGTGGTCATAACTGTAAAAATGTCTCTGCTCAATTTTGTCAGCTTCTACAATAAATTTAGCAGTAACAAGGTTTGTTCCCTCTTTATACTGATAGCGCGTGATCACCCCCTTGGGGTCTTTTTCTTCCAATAAACGGCATTTTTCTCCATAAAGATAACTGCGCACGCGTTCATCGCAGCTTTTGATGATTGTGCCTTTTTTCACTATGAAAGGCTTCTCCTCTCCTGTAATGTTGCCGCACTCTTTCTTTTCAATGATATTGCCACTTTCGTTGTATTGAAAATGCACAGCCTCTAAAGTGTTATTCTCTTTATCTAACAAAGATTTAGACAAAAGCTGCCCCTCATCATCCCAATCATAAACATAAGAGCGCACCCCGCCTTCTTCTCTGCGCTGTAGACGTTTATCAGAGAAATAATAGGTGTCTATTCGCCCAAGTGCATGAGTGACATGGGTGCACTTTTTTTTGTATTCAAAACTATAAAAAGGTTTCCCTAAAGGTGTTAATAATGCTTGCACACGGCTTTTAGAATCATATTTAACTTCCACATACCGCCCATTGGGCATTTTGATTTTACTGAATTTCAACAGAGTGTTAATTTGATTTCCGACAGGAAACTCATTTTCTGTAGAAGCTAAATGTTCTGCGTCTATTTTAGTTAGAAAAAATTGAGAGATTTTACGTTTTGAGCCACCATGCTTAATTTCTCCTGTTTTATATTCTGTATGATAAGAAGTGCTCAACCCGTTACTTGCAGAAACAGTGTAATCTTGCTTGCCCCAATGGTTAATATGAATAAAACTCAGCTCATCGCCTAAAGAGTTTTGTAAAGAAATTCTGGAAGGACGCAAGAGACGATCATAGGTATAATGGGTGGAAAGGCCATTCGGATGATCTTCTCTCACAATCACATTGCGAGAGACATAAGGAGCGCAATCTAATCCTGCACCTAAATAGACTCTCTTACTGCCATTGGCAAAATGAACATTCCAGGCACATTTTTGTGAAGTTTCATCTGTATCTAGAATTACTTCAGTATGAGATAAAGAGGGCTCACCCCTTAAAAGCGCCTCTGTAGAATTGGTGTAACCACTCTTAAATATTTTTTTATCAAAGCAGCCCCTTGCTATACCCTTTTTGATTTTTATCTTAAAAGGAATTGCAAAGCGGTGTCGCTGATCAATTGCGATCCAAAGTTTATGTATATTTTCTTCATGATCCTTTAATACAAGAGGATAACCTAAGCTAACCCCATAGCCATAATGATTGAAAAAAAAGAAATCCCGGTTATTGTCTCCGCTATCGTAATATCTTGTATAAGATAAAGGTGTAGGCCCATCCACCACAAGGTCACGATCGGCGCAAAAGAAATCCCCGCTCATGACGTTCACACAATCGGCAACTGTTAAGGTTGGTTCCGATTCAGCGGCTAAGCGCAGATCTTCTGCGTAAATAGATGTGTGCAAAAAAATGAAAAAGAAGAAGGAAAATAAAAATCGCATGTGAGACTCTTTTTGAAATAAGAGCCCACATCTTATCTGAGAAGCTTATGATTCGTCAAGGGATTTTGAAACAAAAATTTAAATGTTTTAAGTTTGGGTATAAACGCGGGGCAAGCGTTCATTTAGGGAACACAGAACATGTCTTGGATCGCTTCCTGTATGAGAAGAGATTTCTTCTACATTAAATCCTTAAAAAGCTATGGCGCGTCAGTGCTATAGCTTTTTAAGGGCTTACGATTTTTAAATCTTTCATTGTTAGGGTAAAATTTACAACAAGGCTTTAAATTATAAAAAATTTATTGACCACCAAAAAAAGTCACACTCTCTAATTTATTGGGTCTTGCATTGCTAAAGAAAACAAGATAGAATACGTCTAATAGAATCATTTAGTAGGTAAGGCGGATGGGTCTCTTTTCGAGAAAGAAGAAAAGCACAATTAGCATTCAAACCACTAAAAAAGACAGCTTCAGTGGCTGGATGAAATGTTCCGGCTGCCAAGAGATGATTCACTTGAATGAACTTGAAAACACCCTTAATTGCTGTCCAAAATGCAACTACCACTACCGCTTCACTGTAGATCAACGCATTGCGCAACTAAGCGATGCTGGAACTTTTAAAGAACTCTTTTCTCATTTCCAATCTATAGACCCTTTACAATTTTCCGACACAGAATCCTATAGCGAAAGATTGGTCAGCGCCGAACAAAAAAGCGGTAAAACAGAAGCCATTATTACGGGCACATGCGAAATAGAAGGGCTACCTACAGCTCTTGCTGTGATGGACTTCTCTTTTATGGGAGGCTCGATGGGGTCTGTAGTCGGAGAGCGCCTCACCTGTTTAATAGAACTAGCCATTAAAGACGAGCTTCCTCTGGTATGCGTGTGCGCTTCCGGGGGAGCACGCATGCAAGAGTCCATTCACTCCCTGATGCAAATGGCTAAAACTTCAGCTGCGTTATCCAAACTACAAGAAGCAGGGCTTCCCTATATTTCCATACTGACCAACCCAACAACCGGCGGAGTGACGGCCTCCTTTGCTACCCTTGGTGATCTTATTTTTGCCGAACCGGAAGCTCTTATTTGCTTTGCAGGCCCCCGTGTCGTCGAACAGACTATTGGGCAAACATTACCTGAGGGGGCTCAACGTTCAGAGTTCCTATTAAAACATGGAATGATCGATGCCATTATCAAAAGACGCGACTTAAAACCTAAAATCGCTCAATGCTTGCACCTTCTTACCGGCAACGCAAGAAATTACAAAGAAAACAGAGAGAATTTAGAACATCTCTTACATAGGCAATCCCAAGCTAACCCTTCCCAACCCAAAACCACCAAAACACCCTCCAAAAAATGGTCTTTTACTTTTTAACTTAAGGAAATGTACATGAATAAATTAAACTTTTGGACTCGCCAAAGCCTCGGGGTTAAATCTATCGCAAATGACCCTGTAGTAATAATACAGGGTTATTTGCGATCGTTCAACCGCGAGAGCTTTCGCGACGCCCAAAAGTTTAATTTATTTATGTACATTTCCTAAGCGAGTCAACCATGTCAAAAACCCTTCTTATTCGCACAACTCTTGAGAGAGGCGCTAAAAAGCCTCACTATGCATCTGAAAAAGCTGCCGGAGCCGATGTTTGCGCTTGTATTCCTCACCCCATTATTTTAGCTGTCGGAGAGCGGGCACTGATTCCCACAGGAATCCGAGTGGCCATTCCTGACGGATACGAAATTCAAGCACGTCCGCGCAGTGGACTAGCACTTAAGCATGGCATCACCCTTCTTAATACACCCGGCACCATCGATGCCGATTATAGGGGGGAAATTGGACTGATCCTGATTAATCATGGCAAAGAATCTTTTACAATAGAACCCGATATGCGCCTTGCCCAACTTGTGGTGGGTAAAATAGAGAAAGCAGAATTTATAGAAGTCGAAGAGCTCTGTTCTACGATCAGGGGAGAAGGTGGATTTGGCCACACGGGAATCAATTAGGCAAGCTATGATTGATCTAAAAAAATATTTAAACTCAGACCTAGTGTTTTTTTTAAATGTTCATTCACGTGAAGAGGCCCTTCAAGAAATGGTGCAAAAAATAGACAAACAAGGCTATTTGCATCATCTAAAAGAATTTTACCAGGCTATTTTAGAAAGGGAGAAAATTGTCTCCACATCCATTGGAATGGGAGTTGCCATTCCTCATGCCAAACTTCCCACATATGATGATTTTTTTATTGCTATTGCCATCGTAAAACAGGGAATAGAATGGGATGCCATGGACCAGATGCCCATTCGCCTGATTTTCATGATTGGCGGCCCGGATGATAAACAAACGGAGTATCTTCAAATTCTCTCTTGCGTTACATTAGCTATTAAAGATGACGAGCGCAGAAAGAAGTTATTGAACTGCCATTCTGCAAACGAACTCATCGCCCATTTAGAGGGCTTTTAAAGGAGTGGTGAATGGACCTAAAAATAAAAGA
Organism: uncultured Chlamydiae bacterium; assembly: GCA_937894565.1. Lineage (GTDB taxonomy): Bacteria > Chlamydiota > Chlamydiia > Chlamydiales > CALBHK01 > CALBHK01. The sequence continues at coordinate 1,603 of CALBHK010000177.1, read as the reverse complement.
TGTGGCTGAACTATTAAATGTTTCTGAGAAAACAATCCGTCGCTGGCTAGCGGCGGGAAAAATCCCCGCCTATAATATTAATGGTCAATATCGCTTTAGCCGCACCGAAATCGAACAGTGGGTCATGAACCATAAACTGGGTAAAACATTTGGAAAATCTCCATTCACGCCTCAGCAATTAGAAAAAAACCCCTCAGCTGAACGCGCCCAAACTCTAAAGGGAGCTGCACAGTATAGCCTCTATAGAGCCCTCCACCACGGCAGCATCTACTACGATATTCCGGGAAAAACAAAACAAGAAGTCATTCATCACACCATGCAGCAGCTGGCAGAAAAATTAGAATTAGATCCTGATGTTTTAACAGAACTTTTACTTGATCGGGAAGAGATGATGCCAACCGCTTTAAATAATGGCATCGGCGTGCCCCATACTCGCGATTTTTTATTGGATGGTCAAAATGATGTGGTGGTTTTAGCTTTTTTAGAAAATCCCATTGATTATGGCGCCTTGGATGGCAAAAAAGTTGAACTGCTCTTCTTTTTATTTGCCTCCGATGACAAGCGCCACCTCAACCTTTTAGCAAAAATAGCCCATTTAAGCAGCGATGCGCAAAGTTTGCAATTTCTACTTTCAAAGCCCGATAAAAATAGCCTCTTAACTTATATCAAAGATTGGGAAGCAAAGATCACACGCGAATGCGAAGCAGCAAAAGTATAACCGCTATCATCGTCACTCACGATAGTGAACTTTTTATTGAAAAATGCGTACAAGCAATCCCCAAAGAAGTTCCTGTTGTTATTATCGATAGCGGATCTAAAGATTTAAGTTGTTTGGGTATAAATGCGTTTAAACCGCGTTGTCAAGTGATCATAGGGGGCAAAGAAATTGGCTTTTGCAAAGCCAATAATATTGGCTATCAAGCAATTAATGACGCATGCGAATATCTTCTTTTTCTAAATCCCGACGCTTTTTTAACCCCCACTTGGATAGAACAAGCTTTGCAAACAATGGAAAAATACCCTCAATGCGGTGCTTTAGGTGGCATTTTAGAAGGCTACGACATGACAACCGATAAACCCACCGGCCATTATGACTCAGTAGGTATTTTCCGCACTTTTTATGGACGCTGGTATGACCGCTTTCAAGGCAAGCCGCTTAATAATAAAATAAAAGATATCGAAGAAGTCCCCGCTCTTTGTGCCGCGCTTCTACTATGCAGAAGAGAAGCATTAGAAAGTGTTTTGATCAGAGGCAGAGAAGTTTTTGATGAAAGTTTTTATATGTATAAAGAAGATATCGATCTTTCTCTACGTTTAAAACAGGCCGGATGGCAAATCTTGCTAGACCCTTCCTTGCATGCCTATCATTGCCGGGGATGGAAAAAAAGAAGGGAGATTCCCCGCTATTTACGTTTATTTTCTGCCCGCAATGAATTAAAGATTCACTCTCGGCAATTCTCTTTCTGTACGATTTATTCCCTCATCAAGTATATTGGTGTTTTCTTATTTAACATTTAACTCAAAGACTAAGGGTAGAGAAAAAAAGGAACAGGATGGGCAGGCATACACACCCAAGCTAACTCTTGCAGCCCTTCAGGCTGCG
>CALBHK010000176.1 GCA_937894565.1 uncultured Chlamydiae bacterium | reverse complement strand
TTCCGAAAAATTAAATTAAATTTTAAGTTTTTTTTAAAATTTAAACTATGGATTACGATACTTTGATCAAAGATTTGAAAGAAAAATCTAACGATAACTCCTCTAAAGGCCCTTTAGAGGAGTGGAAGGTGATGTTCGATGATTTGGATATGGCTGAATTATTAATTAACTGTGATGGTTCATTCCCTTATGGAACTTATCTTGGGGTTCCAATCTGTGACCTTACTTTCAAGGGTAACTTCGAATCAGTATTACTTCAATTCGATAAGTATTATACTGAAAAACATCGTGAATTCTTGATTAAAAAGTTTGGTAAGGAACAGATCGATTTTATTGAAAGTCATCCTGAGATTGTAAAACAACAACTCTATCTTGATATTAGTTGTTCAACTGATCCAGTAATTCCGAAAAAAATTAAAAAATTTCCAGTTCAAATGACTGTTATGGATTATGGTCATGACACCTTTTTGAAATATGAATTGGAGAAATTAATTTTAATTCTGAATAATATCGATCCCAATGAAAAATTTTTGGAATTTACTAAGAAAAACAAATATATGAATATTTGGTTTGAAAAATTATAAAATTTTTTTCTCTCAGTGAGAGAAAAATGAAAAAATTTTTTAATGAATTGAAAATAAATTCAAATTACTATTTTTATTAAAATTTAACCACGCCGAAATTTTTTCGATGGAATTTTTTTTCATTGAATTGTCAACTTTCTTTCTTTTTACAACATTTTTTGAAATGAAACGAATTTTATTTTATATGTAAAAAATATTCGTTTTTTATATACAAAATAAAATTCGTTTCATTTGAACTCTTCATCCCTCTGCGTTTCCTCAGCGCACTTTGCGGCTCTGCGGTTAACTCTTCTCCTCTCTCCCTCTCTTTATCTTGTTGTTTTTTTGTATCCTCTTCTTTACTAAGCTGATCCTTTCCTTTATACTAATGGCGTGCTTGTTTATTAATGAATAATTCGATAACCTTCGAATTGCGAAACAAGAGCGACGAATTCATCTCACTCATAACATTGAATAGGGTGTAGATGGGTTTGGTAAGGGTTTAAATCTTAAGCCTCCCTTATTGTAAAATCAAACGAAAGAGGAACACAGTATGAAAGAATTTGTGGAATACATTGTTAAAAATCTGGTTGATAATCCGGATCAAGTAAAAATTAATGAGATCGGAGGCACACAAACCCTGATCCTAGAACTCATTGTAGAGAAGTCCGATATCGGAAAAATTATTGGAAAGCGTGGCAAAACAATTAATGCTATCCGCACTCTCTTGATGTCTGTAGCAAGTAGAAATGGAATCCGAGTGAATTTGGAAATCATTGAAGAAGAAGGACCTCATCACAATGCTCCAAATGCTCCAAATGCCCCAGCTGCTTAAGTGAAGAGATCGGACTGAGTAGGATTCGAACCTACGACCGTCCGCTTAGAAGGCGGATGCTCTATCCTCTGAGCTATCAGTCCGTATCAAGATCGATAGCATAACGGTTAACCGTCTTTATTGCAACACATGATCGACCTCCTTTAATTTGGAGGTCGATTTATTTTTTATTAGTACTATGAAAAAACTCACCTTTGTTGCTCTTGGCGCTAATTTAGGCTCTGCGAAAACTGCCCTCCTCTTTGCCCTCGCTTCTTTGAAACAGCATAGCGCTGTTTCTGGTCTGCGCTGTTCCTCTATTTACCGTACTTCGCCCGTTAGTCCTATCCCTCAGCCGTATTATTTAAATGCTGTATGTCAATTCTATACAAATTTAAGCCCTGACGATCTTTTTTGCGAATTGCAACTTTTGGAGCGCCTTATGGGACAAAATCCTAAAAAAAGTTCTGCACTACCTAGATATTTAGATCTTGACATCCTTTTTTTAGGGGGAGAGGCTATCTCATCTTCTCTCCTTGAAATTCCTCACCCCAGATGGAAAGAGAGGCTTTTTGTCTTAGTTCCTCTAAGAGATCTTGTTAAAGAAATCATTTTGCCTAATGGACAGATTCTAGAGCTTGATGGTATGATTGCAGACTTGCAGAAGTTAAATAGGGAAGAGGTCTCACTATATGAAACGTAAAACAATTCACATTAAAAATTTCAAAGTCGGCCCTAAAGAGCCGCTGACTCTTATGTGCGGTCCTTGTGTGATAGAAAGTGAAGAGCTCACTCTTCGATCCGCTGAAACATTAAAGAAAATCGCTTTGCGCTTTCCGATTCAGTTTATTTTTAAAAGTTCCTATGACAAGGCTAATCGCACCTCAGTAGATTCTTATCGCGGGCCTGGCATTGAAGAAGGGCTGCGCATTTTGCAACGCGTGCAGCAGGAGTTGGATCTACCCGTTGTGACTGATGTTCATAGCCCTCAAGAGGCTACAATGGCAGGCGAAGTGGTTGATTTGATTCAAATCCCGGCTTTTTTGTGCAGGCAAACAGATTTGCTTGTGGCAGCAGGAAAAACAGGAAAACCTGTTCAGGTTAAAAAGGGTCAATTTTATTCTCCGTGGGATATGGGCTATATGGTCAAAAAAATCGAATCTACTGGAAATACTAATATTATGTTAGTGGATAGGGGGACCTGTTTTGGTTACAATAATCTAGTGAGTGATTTTAGAGCGATTCCCGCTATGCATGCGACAACGGGTTATCCTGTTTGTTTTGATGCCACTCATTCCGTTCAATTACCAGCTGTTAACGGTGTAACAAATGGTCAAAGAGAGTTTATTCCCATCTTAGCTAAAGCGGCGATTGCAGCTGGTGCCGATGCTCTTTTTATAGAAGCCCATCATCATCCTATAGAAGCAAAAAGTGATAGCGGTTCCATGTTGAATTTTGTGGAATTAGAACAATTATTGCCTACTTTGGTGCAAATTTATGCGATTATCCAAAGTGAGGGGGCGTAGTTGCGTCTCTTTATTTGGACCTCTTCTTGTATTTTACTTATTTGCGCCGCTTTGCTGCTTTTTTTTTTAAGCCAACCGACTCGCCATTCCTCCAGAGCTTATTTTAAGTTAAAAAAAGAGATGGAGCAAGAGCAAAATCAGTCCCTTTCCGCTGAACAAAAAAGAATCGGTGTAAGGAAGGATTATTATCTTTTTAATGGAAAAGAGCGTCTACAGACTCGTTTAAAAGCTCAGAGCTCTTCTATTTTTCTAAAAAATGAAGAAGAAGGCATTCAAATCATTGAAGTGATGCATCGCCCTAATTGTGTAGAACAAAATTTTTCTAACCCTTCCTGTTTGCGCTATATGGAAGCAAATAAAGGAATTTATCATTATGGCAATGAAACTTTAACTGCGGATGATTTGATCTTTAGACATTATCAAATAGATTCCGGAAGAGAAGAGATTGATTTTTCTGCTGACGAACCTTTAGCTGAAGGTAAAGCAACTGATGTCGTTTTCTCTTTGCAGAAAGGGCCTAATTATTCTGGCAAAGAAACAGAAGTGGATTTGCTGGGCGGGGTTGAAGTGAAAAGCCCCTCTTCTAAATGGAATCCCACTCATCGTTCCCTTAATTTTGATAAAGTAGGCAGTATACGTCCTTATTTAACGCTACCTAATGGATATTTAGAAGCAGATGAGTTAGTGATTTCTCATAATGATTTGGGGTGGATGGTCATTGCAAAAGGAAATATAGAAGGGAATTCAGGAAGTTTAGCCTTATTCAAAGCTCAGCGTATTGTTTCCGTTCAAATTCAAAAAATTGACGGACATCATCAATTTTCTTCGCTTTTAGCAGAAGGTCCAGTGCATGTTGAACTGCATTCTTCAGGTCAATCTTTTGATTCTAAAGGTCTTCTTTCGATTAATCATCAAAAAGGAGAGCTGATCGCTCAAAGCGCTGTTTTGCCTAATGGGAGAGTTGATCTGGTTAATCAGGTTTTTTTTAAAGATCCCTTATGCGGTGGTTATTCAAATACTTTTCAATTAGATTATGACCCTACCACTTTGCAAGTTAAAAATGTCATTTTAAAGGGGCAGGTGCGTTTACGAAATGTTTTTAGTGCTGAAATAGCAGGATTATATCCATTGGATCAGCATGCTCTAGCTGATGAAGTGCAATTTGATCCTATTGAAAAGAAAATGCACTTGCGTGGCTTGAATAATAGTAGAGTTCTTTTTTTAGATAGCGTTAATCGCATGCAGATGAGTGCAGGAGCTTTAACCATCACTTATGATAAAGAGAAAAAAATGCCTGTGGTGAAGGGGATAGGAGATGTGCGGCTTATTTTTGGCGAAGAAGAGTTAAATAAAATGAAGAATTGGATAAATTCCAGTCAAAAAGAAGATTAGACCTCTTGCATAACTTCATTTACTTTCTAAAAATGTCTTTTTTGGCATCTTTATGATAAAATTTTTCG
>CALBHK010000175.1 GCA_937894565.1 uncultured Chlamydiae bacterium | reverse complement strand
GGGTAACTGATTTACGTCCACCAAAAGACAAAATAACTATTGCTATCCCTCGCGAGCTTGCTCGTGGTGAAGAAATGAAAAAAATGATTGAACAATCTATGTCTTCAAAAGGCTGGAAAATAGAAGTTAATCTAATGCCTTGGGATCAACTGATGGATGGATACAGCAAGAAGTCACATCAAGCTTTTCTAGTTGCAATGAATATGGATTACCCTGATGCAGATTTTTTATTAAAGAACTTTGAATCTGATAATCCAGATAATTTCAGTGGCCTTAAAAACTCAAAACTTGATCTTTTACTTAAAAAATCAAGAGCAACACAGGATCGAAAACAAAGAGAGTCATTTTACAAAGAAGCATTGAGACTTACTGAGGAATCTGCTGTTACAGTCAATTTATTTCACCCAAGAGCAAACTATTGGGTTTCTAAATGCGTTCAAAATTTTAAACCAAATATCTTATCAGACGTTTATATTGACTATACTAGCGTGCACCTTTCATCTGACTGTGATTCCAGTAAGGTTGTCCAGCGATGAAAAGTATAAGCCTATTTAAGCACGTTAACGCTTCTCTGAATCCATACCGCTGGGCGATTTCTATACTTGCCGCAGTTTTAATTTCAGCTTTGTTTGCTGGTATCACCCTCGAATCAAGGCTGGATACCGATAAAAAAATGGCAGAATCTCTGGCACCATATTTAGCTACATTGGTTGAATCATCAGACCGACCAGAACTCTTGAGAGTACTACAATCTATTGCTGAATCCACAAAGTCAGATGTTGTTTTAACTCAAGATGAAATGGTATTCGCTTCCACCAGAAGCCTTGAAGAGTTAGATCGAAAATTTGTTAAACCAAAAACATTTCTACGATTTTTTGATATTGATTTCGGTAATAACGAGATTGTCACAACAACAAATGTAAAAAGACAAAACCAATCTATTGGTGATTCAAAAGTTTATATTATTTCACCGCTATTGCCCTCCATGAAAAGCACTCTAGCGATTTTTATTGTTGTGTTCGTCGCAAGTATTCTGGTTTCACTTTTTTCAGCACGTCAAATGAGAAAAGCGATTAAAAAAGCCTTACGCCCAATGAATCAACTTCATGCTGAAATTGAGGGAATGATTACTGATAGCTATGCAGAGTCTGAGCCTATTCAAATTCGAGAGCTTGAAGAAATTAGAAATACGGTTCAATCTACGAAAACGGCTTTAGAAAATGCAAAAGATCAACTTGCAGAAACAAAGGCTAAGAAACTTTCATCTGATGCGTATAAGAGACTGATTCACGATCTTCATAATCCCGTATCAGCTTTAAGACAAATGGCAAGCCTAGCTCATGATGAATCACAGGATTTAGAAACTCAGACTGAGGCTGCCAACAGCATCCCAAGACTAGCAGATCAGATATTGAGTCAGGTTACTTCAGCAAAGAAAAATCTAGAGCAAGAGCCAATTGCTCTTAGAGATTTAAATATCGTTGATTGCATTAAAGATGGAATTCGTCAGGTTCAAGCCTTAGAAAAGGCAAAATCTATTTCTGCCAGTTTTCAAAATGAATATTTAACAGTTCCTCATGATCCACTACTTCTGAAGAGAGCACTTGTTAATCTTTTAGAAAACGGTTTAGAAGCAGCAAGCTCTCATGTTCGGGTCTCAGTCTTAAAAAGTGATAACAATACAATTATTAAGATTTGTGATGATGGTGCTGGCATGGATGAAACCATGGTGCCTGTTTACCTTCAGGGGCGTGGCCAATCAGGCAAAGCAAATCGACAAGCATTTGGACTTTCATCAACTAATCACATTGTCCGCTCTCATGGTGGAAAGCTTATTTATAGAAAAAGTGATCTTGGCGGCTCAAGCTTTGAGATTCGTTTGGGGGTTATATGAATTTGAAACCAAAAATACTAATTTGTGATGATGACTCAGAAATTTTACAAACTCTGAATCTAAGTCTTCGATCTAGCTTTGAAGTCATAACTGCAAATACCGTTGATAGAGCAAAAAAACTTGTATCGGATAACGATTTTGATGCTGCGGTAATTGATTTAAACTTTGAGGGTCAAGAGCATGACGGCATTCATCTTTTAGATTTTATGAATAAGCAATCTGCTGGAACATTTCTGATTGTTCTCAGTGGAGATACAAGCACTCGACGTATTGTTGAAGCTACAAGAAGAAAGCATTTTCAGTTTATTGTAAAAGATGATGGATATTTTCAGGCATTATTAAAATCCCTCACTAGCGCAACTCAATTAAGGCTTGCAAGTAAGGCTCAAGCTCAAATTAAGTATCTAACCCAATCGGATGCCGTCAAAAGTGTCTTGCGACAGGTTGATACTATAATCAGGAGTAATTCCGAGGCTCCAATTCTTATTTTGGGAGAAACTGGTACAGGTAAAGAATTTTTAGCGCAGCATATAGCCCTTAATCTTAGAATGAAAGCCGTTACTGCAAATATGGGCTGTATCCCAAAAGAAATGGCCGAAAGTATTTTATTTGGACACGAGCGCGGTGCTTTCACTGGAGCTGTAGCAAATAAAGCTGGTTTGATTGAAACAGCTCATAACGGGCTCTTCTTTTTAGATGAAATTGGTGAATGTTCTGCTTCTGTTCAAGCTAAATTACTTCGAGTCTTACAAGAAAAAGAAGTTCAGGCTCTTGGGTCCAACAAAACAAAAAAGATTAATGTTCGCTTTATAGCTGCTACTCATAGGGATTTGAATAAGCAAGTTGCTGATGGCACTTTTAGGCTAGATCTTCTACAGCGATTAAATACATTTGTTCTAAAACTTCCAGCATTAAGAGAGCGTCCAGAGGATATCATCTTTTACGCTAACTTATTTATTAATGATCTTTCGCGTGACGGAGATAGATTTCATTTAACATCTGATGGTGAAGCCGAACTTCTGTCTTACCAATGGCAAGGCAATATTAGAGAACTTAGAAATGTCATTGAGCGAATTATTGTACTTTCACCAAAGACCTCGATTGATAAATCTGTCGTTGCTGAAGCTATTGGCTATGGTCGATCTCCTCATGAGGTTGCAGTAACCAGAGCTGAGGTGGTTGAATCTAACGCTCGCAAAGAAGAAGTCATAAAAACTCTGAATGAGTTTAATGGCAACAAAAGAAAGGCTGCTGTCAGTCTTGGTATCAGCGAGGCAACACTTTATCGCTGGATAAACGAGTTTAATCTTAACAAAACTCTAAGTGCCCAAGCTTTTCGAGATCGTCTTGAGGTACTCACATGATTAAATTGACTAGAGTTCAATCTGAAAAACAAAATGCACCAAAACTTTTTATTATCGCAGGTGGGCCAGGTTTAAGTTCAAATACACTTAGAGAGCTTGATCTTTTAAAGCGAAGCTTTGAACTTGTATATGTTGATATTCAAGGAACTAATGGTTCTGTTTACGCTGGTAAAAAGTCGTTTTCAGAAATAGCATCTGCTTTAACAGACATGATAACCAAAGAGTCAGGTGAAAAGTTTTCTCTTGGTCATTCATTTGGTGGCTTTTTAGCTGCGGATTTATTGATTCAAGAAGCAGTATCTGGACTTGTCTGTATTTCGACTCCTTTCAGTCAGGCTTCTCTATCTGCTGCTAATGACAATTACAATTTTTATAAGACAGCAGCTCTTATTAATGCTGAAAATGAGTGGTCCAAAAATCAAGACGACTCATCTTTTGCAAAATGGCTTTCTGAATATGGATTGCTTTATTTTAATTCACCAAAAGGAAAAGAAATTCTTGTAAGTGATAAGGTGTCATCAAGTTTCTTTAAGGATAATCGTTCTGATGTTCTTGATAAAGAAACGATACTTTCG
>CALBHK010000174.1 GCA_937894565.1 uncultured Chlamydiae bacterium | reverse complement strand
GGCATCTGTATTTTCAGTTTTTTCAACTCTGATAGCCACATTATGAAGTAATTCTTTATCTAGTCTTTCAAGGATTTTTCTAGAGGTAACATTTTTACCATCTCTACCAGCAAAAGGACCATTGTTAACAGAGAAAATCATACCCACGGTAGGCTCTTCGACAGCAATTCTAGGAAGAGGTTTAGGATCATTAGCCGAGGTAATTGTGTCACCAATTGTGAAGTCTTCCATACCGGCAACAATCGCGATATCTCCAGCTCCAATCTCTTGGACAGGAATTTGATTATTAACATGATATTGAAACAAAGCACTTACTTTAAGTTTTTTCTGAGCTTTTTCCTGAACAACTAGAACTTCATCATTTACCTTGATAGAGCCAGCTCTTACGCGTCCAATCGCAAGTCTTCCAACATAATCATTGTATGAAATATTAGAGACCATCATTTGTAACGAGTTACCTTCGTTAATTTTAGGAGGAGGAACTAAATTTACGATAGCATCATATAAACAAATCAGATTACCAGTATTCACTTTAGGGTCTAAAGTCGCCATACCTTCTCTAGCAATGGCATAAACCGTGTGGAAATCACATTGTTCTTCAGTCGCATCAAGATCGATAAAAAGATCAAAAATTTCATTATGAACTTCTTGAATACGAGCGTCAGAACGATCAATTTTGTTAATACAAACAATAACTTTGATGTTTTGCTCTAATGCTTTTTTAAGAACGAAACGAGTTTGAGGTAAAGGCCCCTCAGAAGCATCACAAAGAAGAATAGCACCATCAACCATATTTAAAATACGCTCAACCTCACCACCAAAATCCGAGTGCCCGGGGGTGTCGACGATATTGATTTTGTAGTCCTTATATTGAAAGGAAGCATTTTTTGCAGCAATGGTGATCCCACGTTCTTTTTCTAGATCCATGGAATCCATAAGTCTTTCAGCGACTTGTTGGTTTTCCCTGAAGGTACCAGCTTGTTTGATTAAATGGTCAACAAGAGTGGTTTTCCCATGGTCGACGTGCGCAATAATAGCAATATTTCTGATGTGTTTGTTATCAATCATAATTTTCCTTATTCTTCTTATAGAGATTGGCAAGCTGATACTGCTTTATTTTTAACGATTTGTCCAGCTGACTTTCAAGGAAAGGCGAATGAAAGTTATTATTTTGCAGAACTTGGCTTATAGGATTCAGAGGATCTATTTTCTTTCAGCCCATAAAGGTAAGATTTCATGCTTAACCAAACAGCGCCCGTAGCCGATAGGAGTTACGGGAGGGACTATGGTGTATGCGCGTATCAAAACGAGTCAGTTTTTCGATTTAATCAAGACAGAGGTCGAAGCTAGGGATTGGATTTGGCGAAGCCGCTTCGGCGGAAAAGATTTTGTTTGTCCGGAGTGTACTCATGAAAAATATTGGCAGCATAAAGCCCGCTGTGAAATCCGTGAATGCCAAAGCTGTCAACACCGCGTACGAGTGCGGGCTGGGACTTTATTTGAGAAGTCACGTATTCCTCTGCTGATATGGCTTCGGGCGATTTACTTTGTGATGCAGGGAAAGCGCGGCATTTCTGCGTTGGAATTAAAACAGGTTTTATCGATGAAGTCTTATGGTACTACCTGGACAATACTTCATAAAATTAGAGCGGCACTTAAAGAGCGCGATGATGTCTATAAACTTAAAGATATTATTGAGTTAGATGGTGCATCTTTTGGCAAACGTCATACGGGTAACCAGGCTGATGTTTTAGTTGCGATTGAAACCAAAGATTTCTTTGATGACAAAGGAAAAC
>CALBHK010000173.1 GCA_937894565.1 uncultured Chlamydiae bacterium | reverse complement strand
CATACTGCGTGATTTTGATTGAATGTTATCGATTCCTTGACTGTCGTCTTTTAACTCTTGGTAAATTGAATTCTTCACGCAGTTCTGCCACAAGTCTATGTGCCATTTGCCTATGACTTATTGTTGCCCTTGTCCAAACTACGCCGTCCAATGAACACGCAATGCCCAAAAATGCGTTCGCATTTAATCGTTCGGGATAATACTGAACCCACTGTCTACACGTTCCTTCAAAACCTAAGTGTTTAATCTGATCAAGAAACAAAATTCCCATAGACTCAAACTCAGCATAGGTCATCGGACCAAAATTTTTTAGCCCCTTTAATGGGGTTCTTTGTTTCTTCATTTTTTGAATGATAGCAATTTTTTCGCGTGCAGAAAAATCATTCCGCTCTGCTCAATCTGGGAAAATACAGGTTGGCAAATTGGGCTTTTCTCGGCTTTCGTCACCGCATCTTTTGCAGACTTCTCGTCGCTCCAGACAACTATATCAATATAACTTTTCTGAGCCTCGTCATAATAGACCTCACGCAAATTGAAACCAGACTGTTCCTTCAGAAAACTATTTAGGGACTTCGCAAGTTCCATTTCCTTGGACTGCTTTAAGCCTGGTTTGAACTTTGACACGACTATTTCAAAGATTTCTGCCTTAGCGTGAGCAGAGATCAACAACAGTGAAAGACACAATAGTTTCCTCATAGAAAATCCTCCGTATCCCAATCTTAAAACAAATTACTGACAAAAAATGGCAGTGTTGTTTATAATCTAATTCTATGCACAGAACGGAACGACTAAATATAATACTGCGCCTACTTTTAAGGTCTAAGCCGGATAAATGCCATTTTTCTTCAGCTCTCCCTGGGCGGGCTGGGTCCCTTGGGCCTTTTCCTTGCCTGAATCCTTATGTTACCTAAGCTTGGGATCGAGCAAGAGTCTGGCTACAGGTAAAATAAACCGGGTTTTTGTGATGTTTTTTGTGCTTTGAGCAAAACAATCCATTTCGTGATGGCTACCACGACTCGCGCTGATCAAAATCTTCTGCTAAATCATTCCCTGTTGGTGGGCCTCGATCATTTATACATTTCATTGGCTGATATATCGTAATTAGCTCCATACTTTCTAAAACTGCTCTGGCTACCTTTTTATCTTTGATGATGGCTATTTGCTCTAACCTGCCTTGGCATTTTGGACAAACTGTTACGTCGATTTCAAATGTTCGTTTTAACATCTCTGCCCATCGCATGCGCTCTCTTCGTCTCTTGATCAATGCAAAGGGATTTAAATCTATGCATTCTTGAATCGGTGGCTTTGTCTGCGGCACAATTTCTTGCCGAGCTTTAAAGTTCGGAGCAAAGACCCCGTGATATCTGATCATATTCACACGAGGTGGTGGGATCAGAGCCACAAGTCTTGCGATGAAATCCAACGGTGAAAAGCTCATATGAGTTGTGCCGTCTTTCCACGGCGTTTTCATTTTGTAAAGCAAGGTATTGGGAAAGGATTCCGTCAGCCTCTCTGTTGCAATCGGGCCGCGGGCCATGTACCGGATAAGCTTTTCAAGCTTCTTGCGATCATTGCTTGGGATCACAACTCTAGCATTTAAGCTAAAGCCTTCGACGTTTACAGTGAAGGGATCTTTGTCATCAACATCAATCTCAATCCTTCTTGTGCCATAACGCTTAAGCTTGCGTCCTGCGCGTTCGTCAAACGCTGCTTTTTGTGTAATCGATAGTTCTGATAATTCTGCCAATAGGTCCTCATCAAACCCTAGCTGATCTTGCTCGTCTAAGCCCATGGTTTGGATCAGTTTTTCAACTTTGGTTTTTACTTTCTCTGCTATTGCGAATAGCTCATCCTGTGTTGGCTCTGACAATCTGTAGAACTCGTAACTGTTGCCTGATTTGTAAAACACTCCATCTGCTACCAGAGTATGAAAATGAATGTTTAGATTCAGGGCTGAGCCAAATCTTTGCACGACTGTGACTGATCCTGATTTTACTTTGCACAAAACACCTGCCCGTTTTGCTTTGGCTCTTTGAAAGGACTGGGTGGCTTTGATGAAGATTTTTAATATCTTATTGGTAAGGCTAGGATTGTAAGCCATCAAAAAGCGCAGCTTATACGGATAAGAAATCACGAACTGCCTGTAGGTTACGGGTGGTAATACTTTATCAACAATATGTGCTGCCTCATCATTCATTCTACGAGCGCAACAGCTAGGACAAAATCCTCTTTTTTTGCATGAAAATGCCACCACGCCTGAATGTTGACAGTTGTAACAATACGTTCTGACAAATCCGTTTTCTAAAATTCCACAATCTAGAAATTTTTGAAACTCGTCATGAATGAATTTCGGAATCGTTTTGCCGACTCGCGATTGCTCTCGCACAAAGACTGGCCAATAGCTTTGTACAGTTCTGTACAGAGTCTCAGTCTCCGGTTGATGTCTTTGATATGTTGCTGATGTTGCGTAACGAAGGGCTGGCGCCATAGCTGAGGCTTGGCTGCAAGAGTGGGACTTGGGATAGGTCCAATTTGGCTATTTAAACAATTTACTTTTAACGAAAATAAATTGTGTAGACATTAGGTATACACAATGCTAAACTCTGGTTATTGATATGATCATGATATGGAGAAGTTTATGGGTGCGCCTAAATTAAAAAAGAAAGCGGATACGACAAAAGAAGGCATTATACATATTCGGACGGCTTCGTCTGATAAGTCTCTTATTGAAAAAGCTGCAGATACTTTGGGGCTAACTGTGAGTGCTTTTATATTGCAGAACGCGCTAAAGGCTGCTCGCAAGGAATTATCAGAAATAGAAAAAACTGTTTTATCGAAAACTGACGCTGATTTGTTTTTTACAAAACTGATCAATCCATCAAAAGCAAATTCTGCATTAAAATCTGCGTTTATTGATTACAAT
>CALBHK010000172.1 GCA_937894565.1 uncultured Chlamydiae bacterium | reverse complement strand
GTGGATATATTTTGAGTATTTCAACTTGTCAAGCCAATTGAAAAGCTGCCCGATGTCAAGGTTGTAAATTTTACTTGCCTCTCTATGAATTATTATGTTTGTGTCAAGCAGTACTTTCATAAGATTCTATTTCTTTCACTTTATGTCTTTTCAAATATATTAATTTTTTCTAAATGTTCTTTAAAATAATAATCTGATTTTTTTGTGTTTTCATAGAGTGTTGACGCTAGTAAATCAGTATACCAATTCCCATAAAATGTAACAATTTCTCCTCTTTTTGGTATGTCATTGATATATGGTGACCAAATTAATGAGTTTGATTTTATTTTATTTGGGAGATCAGCTTTTATTTTTAAATAACGAGGATCCATTAGTTCGGATAATTTTTTTATAGCGTTGGATTTTTTTGTTAATTCAATTCCGCCAATGATTATTAATAGGCTTTTTGAATTTTTATTATTTTTTGAATTTTTAAAATTATATTGTGCTTCGATTAAATCTAGGGAGAGTTGTTGGTTTTTCATTTAAAGCCTAAGTTTTGTAAAATTAATCAATTAAAATAAATTGATTTATATCCTGAGTCAACATTAACTTTGATTCAGTAAAGTTGTTTAAAAACAACTTTTTTTTAAAAAGATAATTGGAAATCAGAGGGCTTTGTTGCACAAAGATTTGAAATGCAAAGCGCCCCTAATTGAGCCAAATTTAAGGCGTAACTTGGGTAAGTGGTCGACCTAATTCCGTAAATCTGTTAAGGACTGCTACACGTGCATGGATCTCATTCACTTGGCTATCAAAACTCCTTGCACTGAGTTTATCTCCTAATAATTTGATGCAATGCATCTTAGTTTCAACCAAACTTCGACGATGATAGCCTGACCATTTTTTCCATAGTGTCCTGCCTAAACGTTTAATTGTTCGAAGTAATTCATTTCGCTCTAGCGAGCTACTCTTTGTATCTTTCCATGGTTTCGCATTTTTTCTAGGTGGAATCACCGCATGCGCTTGCCGATCTGCAATGACCTGACGGCATTGCTTGGTGTCATAAGCTCCATCGGTATAAACAGAGTTAATCTGCTCATCTTGTGGAATCTGATTAAGTAAATCACCAAGCACCTGTGAATCACTGACATTATTGGTTGTAAGCTGAACTGCTCGTATTTGTAGGGTTTTAGCATCTATACCAATATGAAGTTTACGCCATTGGCGACGATATTCAGGTCCATGTTTCTTGCGTTTCCATTCGCCCTCACCTAGAAACTTCATGCCTGTAGAGTCCATGAGTAGATGCAGCCCATCGCTACTTTTTTGGTAGCTGATTACAATATCAATATGCTTTTGTCTTCTACAAAGCGTGGTGTAATCTGGAGCTATCCAATTTAATCCGCAAAGTTTAATCAGACTTTGCACAAAGCCAGTGACCATACGTAAAGACAGACGGAATAAGGATTTAATCATTAAGCAGCATTGGATGGCTGCGTCGGAGTAGGTTTGATTTCGCCCTTGTTTGCCTTTTGATGGCGCATACCATTGCGTAGCAGGATCAAACCAAATGGCAATATTTCCGCGACTCATGAGTGCTCGGTTATATGCGGGCCAATTGGTTGTGCGGTAGATTTTGTGTGTAGGCTTCTTCATTTGAAAATTATATCGCTGAAAAACCCTTTACAGATAGATTTGTGCAACAAAGCCGTTGAATTATATAGATATGGAACTGTAAGTGATCATTATTAATCCCAAAGCTATCTAATTTTTCAAAAATACCTGATGTCATATCTTTATCAATAAGTCATAACGTTGAAGTTAAGGCGGCACGCTGAAGTATCCATCGAAAACGACTTGTTAGACCTATTTTACATTGAACTGGTCATAAATCTTATTATTGAGCTCGATGAATTGCTGCACAACGCGATCGCAGTTTTCCTTAGAGTTCCCACACTTTACGTCCATGCCCATAAATACTCGCCCATCTTTCTCATAGGTGTGGCGTAGGACAGCCGTTGGGTGTGCGAAATGGCTAGGTTTTGTAATGCTCCAAAGCGAATTCTCAGCTTTGTCATTCAGAATAAACCATTCCTCATTTTCTTCTGTAGTAACGTTAGGTTTTGCTCTGACGGCGGCTAATGCTGTTGCAGGGCTTGGATATGAAATGTTAACAGCGAGTGATTCTCGCAAGCCGCCTTCATGTGTGTGGAGGCCTGCACTTTGAGTTGCACA
>CALBHK010000171.1 GCA_937894565.1 uncultured Chlamydiae bacterium | reverse complement strand
CTCTTCCGATCTTGCGCGCACATATTCCAATTCAATGAGGGATTGCACAGAACGTGTAGCTGTGGCTCCGCCTACTTTTACACCTATGGCCAAAACATTATCGATGCCCTGAAGATAAAGATCATGCCAGCGTTGAAGATTTGAAAGGGAAATAGAATTGGCAACCCCCACTCCGACAGTTGCTCCGGCAGCCCTTAAGCTCTTGAGTAAAGAATCAATGACTCTGGCCATCGAAGCTGTGATGGGTAAATCCAGAGGAATTGTAGTTCCTGGTTTAAATCCCTGGGCTAAATCGGTTAATTGAGAAACATAGGTACCTAAATTAGTAGCAATCGTAGCATTTAAGTCGCTGGGATCCATTTTACCTATTGTAATAACGGACGCCAGGGCAGTATCATAATAAGTAGCGGCATTCTGGCTCGTATACTCGGCCCCGTAGGTGCCGGAATATGTGTCGACATTAAAATTAACACTCATCGACTACCTCCTTAATAGAAATAGGAAGTGCTGAGATGCTAGACCTTCTCTATCCTATATATCATTATATAACAAAATTTTTAATTTATCAATTTTCCTAGTAATTA
The DNA here is from genome assembly GCA_937894565.1 of uncultured Chlamydiae bacterium. Lineage (GTDB taxonomy): Bacteria > Chlamydiota > Chlamydiia > Chlamydiales > CALBHK01 > CALBHK01. The sequence continues at coordinate 15,923 of CALBHK010000171.1, read as the reverse complement.
TTAATTTTAGGGAATTATCAACCTTTTGTTTTTTGTGCCATTGATCTAATAATGCGGTTTGCTGCGCTAATAAGCCCCTGTGCTGATTGGTAAAACTGTTGGAGCACATAAAGGGATTTTTGAAGTTCAATCGAGAGGGCATCATTGCTGCTGGTACTTGCATTAACAGCTTTAGAGAGATCTTTTTGAAAATCACCGGCTTTAGATGCATCGAATTGGGAAGCATTAATCGTGCCAGCTCCATCAGGTAGTACAACGTTGCTTATATCGTAATTATCCAGAATCCATTCAAGAACAGGGTGAGAGCTTGTAGTGCTATGAGCAACTATTCCATTGCGTATGTTAATCAAAAGGGATTGTAAATTGTTTTCTTGGCCAGGAAGAGTGGGGCTAGCAGCTTCTAATTGGTTGATTACATCGGTAAGCTGTCTTAAAAGATCAAGTCCCGTATTATCAAGTGTACTGACGGCATTTGTGCCTTTAAATATGACTTGAAGGGGTCCTTCAAAAAGAGGTTTAGCGGCATCGCTATAATTGGCAGGCAAAACAGAGGCTCTAGTGGTTGGAATAGCGGCTGTCTCCCAAGTATTGACTAACGCAGAGGGGGAGCGTTTTTCAACCGATAAATAGGTGACAATATTGCCGTTGGCATCGCTCAATGTGCCATTTTTTAAGTTTTGCAATTTTGTAAGAAGTTTGGCTGCTGCCTGGGTTGCTGTTAAGGCTTCTTTTAAAGAAGATAATTGCGTGTAAAGTTGATCGTTGCCTGCTTGGACATACTCTAGATGAATATAGGTCTGTAGAGATTGCAAAGCAGCAGCACCACCGGCGTAAGAGGCAGTCTTTAAGACATCTCCCAATCCTTGAAGATATAGATCCTTCCATTGTAAGAGATCAGCTGTGCTATTAGCACTTAGTACTGCTGTAATATTAACCGCTACTACTGAATTCCAGACGACTTCAATTCCTTTTGCCATTGCTGTTGTCACTGCATTAGAACCCGTAGAGTTGAGGGCCAGACGTGCTAAATTGTAAAGAGCTACATTAAAGGCATCGACATCACTTAACGTGATAGCATTGCGATCTTTATCGCCCAAACTGATAATAACGCCTAAATTACTATCGTAGGCTTGCCCAGTCGCTTGCGTTGTATAATCGAACTGAGTTTGAACAGTTCCTACATTGTGAATCGAATAAGGCATTGACATAAGCGACCTCCTATTAGGAAGTATGTATGAATAAATTCAAGGTTTGGGCATCGCGAAAGCTCTCGCGGTTGAACGATCCAAAACGACGCTGTATTAATAATACAGAGTCGTTTTGGATCGATTCAACCCCGAGGCTTTGGCGAGTCCAAACGTTTAATTTATTCATACATACTTCCTTAAGCACGGATATCAATATATCCACGTTTAAATTCATTTGTGGCTGATTCATACATAAGACCAAAAAAGGTGAGCCGACTGCCTGGATCTAATAGTTTATTGACAAGACTATTCACGTGGAGCAGTTTGTCATATTTTAATAAATTGGAATCCAAAACGTGGGCTAAGTTATTTGCATCTGCAAGCGCGCGCTGCTCGGCTAGTGTTTTACTGACAAGTTCATTTAAGCGATCGATGGCGCTGCTTTGTTGTTTTACCAAAGCATCTACGCGTTCCAAAGAAGTTTGTTCGCCAATGAAATTAACGAGCTGTTCTTTTTGGGCGCCGCTTAATAGTTGGGCGACGACAACAGGTAAAAGATTGGTGGAGAGGTTGGCATTGGGCAGGGCGGCATCCAGAAGTTGCCTAATTTTAATCACCCTAAGAGATATGCTGTCCTCAGCTGAAAACTTTTGAAGTTCTTGAGCGATTTGTAAAGCCTTACTTGCAGCTTCCTCTTTGCTAATTCCGGAGGCAATAAGAGATTCTTCAACTTTTTCTTTAACAGCAGCGGCTGTAGTATTAGAAACAGGGCGGTTAATAGAGGAAGTTAAGGGGGCATTAGTAGATGACTTATTGGCTAAAGCCTGCAGAGTATTTTCATATTGTGTAAGTTGTTGAGTCTGATCGATAATAGGCAAGAGGTGTTGGAGGTTATTTTGACTTAAAGTCAAATCCAGGCTCTGATTTCCCGCTAAAATTTGAAAGATAATATCTTCGGCTTTTAACGCTGCCACCCCTTCTTGAATTAGGGCTTTTTGCAAGTCGTTGACCAATCTTCTTTTCTCTGTAGCATCGGCCCGTTCAAGCGTATATTTAATATCTTTTTCTATAATGCTAGCTTCACGGTTAATAAAAGATTGTTGAATTGCTTGCTGTTCTAAAAATAGAGCGCGGTTTCCTGTGGCTTCTCCGTATAAAATGGCGCCTAGCTGTAAAATAGCGGCTTTTAATGTGTTGTTTAAAAAAGCTCCACCTTGAAGGTTGTCTAAGCCCAGTGATTTAAGAAGTTCAACAGAGGCACCTTGAGCTAAAACTCCTAAAATTTGCTCCAAAATCACCCCTCCTTGAGCCAGGGCCGAAAGAATGTCTATTTGGTCTTTATGCAGTACATTTTGCAAATATTGGACACTTATAAGTAATGAAGATTTAACAAGATTAGTAATAAGTGCGATGACTTTTTGGTTGAGGGCGCTTGTGATTTGGTCTCCAGTGGGGAGTAATCCTTTAATAGAGGGATTTGTGAGCAGAGCTTGTTCGATGACCGCGTTAAATGTTTGACTGCTTAAGATGTTGTTTAAAACAACATCGAGTTGAGCAGAAGAGAGGTGGGTCGTGCTGGATTCTACATTGGTGCCTTGATTGGCAATGGCATTAGTTGCTACTTTGAATTGGGCTGTATCTGTTGATTCACCGCTTAAAGCAGAGAGAATATAGATGATAGCTTGATCTGTGCGATTTTTTGAAAGTTCCATGATCTGATCATTTAAGTTTTTTCCTGAAAATATGAGTGCGGCAAGATTGAGAATAGAAAGTACAATCTGGTTTACCAAGTCTTGAAATGAAAAATTTAGTTCAGGGGGCAAAGGGGCTGGAATGGTAAAATTTTGCACAGCACTTGTTGGCACTAAACTTGGAATAAGAGCAGGAATGACAAGATCTTTTGGGGTAGGAACGTTATTGCTGCTCACTGTTGCGGCGGTATAAAAAAAGAAGTTCTCTTGTAGGGCGGAGGTGGTTTGGTTAAGAGAGGAGGCTATGGGGGTGACTGGACTTAAAGAGGTTGTTTCGGCTTCAGTTGATATTAAATTGTTAACTGTTGTCGCTTGTGTTTGCATAAGAGTAAGTTTGTTAAAGACGGAGGAGAGAGCGTTGTTATAATTAGTAGCGGCAGTATTAGCAGCATTGACTGCAGTATTGTAAGCAGCAGTGGTCGTATTAGCGTTGGCAGCTAAAGAGCGTAAGTTGTTAAGGGCAGTGCTATACGTTGTTTTAAGGCTACCCAGGTTGGTGAGCTGAGAGTTGTAGGATGAGGCATATCCATTGAAAATAGCAATTTGAGATTGCAAATTAGCTGAACCGCCACCAGCAACAGGAGTGGAGTGCAGGGGTTGTAGATTGTAAAATACAGGGGACTCAAAACTTGTTGCTTTGGGAGGGGCAAGAGCTGCTGAATTAATAAAAGAAGGGGAAGAAAATTGTATAATAGGGCCCAAAGTTTCAGCAGGCATAGGCTGAAGTTCTGCTGGGGGTTGGTCTCCATTAGCATATTGACTATTCCATAAGGCAATTGTACTATTTTTATTAGTGATGGCTACCTTTAAATCTAAAAGTGTTTGATTGTATTGGTTTAATAAATAGGGTAAATTTTTTCCGGGAAAATTGGCATCGTATTGATTATTGACGTTTTGAAGAGCGGTCATCGCACTATTGTAATCACCCGCCGCACTATTTAAAGCTGCGACTGCAGATTTATAGTCATTGACAGTGGAAGCAACATTTGGATTAAGGGCCGCTAATTTATCTTTTACATTTTGTACCGCGCTATTATAGGCGGTAATTTTTGTGTTAAGCGTATTTAAAAGGTTAAGATATCCGGGCTGAGCGGCATTGATTTGGGTTTCCAGATCCGTTAAGGAAGTAGTTAGAGGATCGATGATCTCTTTATCTGTTTCTGCGGAAATGCGCTTTGCCTGAGCTGTTTTAGATGCTTTTTCAAGAAAAGCAAAAAAATCGCTGTGTCCGGACATGATGTTCTTATCGATAATAGATTGGAGATAGTCGTCATCTTTAAAAGAAGCAAAAACGCTCTGAATAGCGATGAGTGTAGAGATAAGCAGATCATGCGAAGTTTTCCTTCCAGGGACAACTGGATCTAAGATACTGGCCAAAAGAGTACGCTGCGCATCAGAAAGTGAGAGGGTGTTCAACGATGCAGCAGGAGCAGATGGCTGTGCGTTTGAGGGACCAGTCGCCGCACCTATAGGGATTTGTCCAATAAAATTAGCAACAGGGTCTGTCATAGGAAAGCTCCTAGTTGTGCTGTTCCTTGTTAACTTAATTATAACATAATAAACTTAAATCCGACATTCCGCTCTTCTTAGGTTGAAAAAACGTAATCTTTTAATCCTCAATGAGATAAAAAATGCTCAGAATATTTACAAATATTCCTGCCCTTTTTTATCTCACTGGGAATCAAAATATTACATTTTTCTAACCAGGGAAGAGTGGAATGTCGGTTAAATTGTTTATCTATGCACAATTCTTGGAACAGCCCCATTGGTAATCGTATCGGCATCGACATAGATCTCTTTAATAGAGGGATCGGATGGCACTCTAAACATGAGATCGCGCATCGCTGTTTCAATTAACATGCGTAGAGCTCTGGCTCCTGTGCCAGCTTCAATTGCCCGCTTGGCAATAGCGCGCTGAGCGGCTTCTGTGAAATGAAGCTCCACGTGTTCCATTGCCAGCATCGCTTGAAATTGTTTAATCACAGCATTTTTGGGCTCTGTTAAAATCTTCATTAGATCTTCTTCAGTGAGCTCGTTACAATTGGCAATGCAGCTAAATCTTCCTATAAATTCCGGAATCATGCCGAAATGGACAAGATCTTCCGGCTGTACTTGGCCGAGTAGTGCATTTTTCTCATTTGTGTCCACCAGATCATTTTCGCCCATGCGAAATCCGATCGTTGTGCGCCCTAATCTCTTAGAAACAATTTTCTCCAAGCCTACAAATGCTCCGGCCCCAATAAAGAGAATATTTTCTGTATTGACCTTAATATATTCTTGCTGAGGATGCTTTCTTCCTCCTTTAGGAGGGACATTAGCTATAGTGCCTTCTACAATTTTTAAAAGCGCCTGCTGAACTCCTTCCCCGGAGACATCGCGCGTAATAGAGACATTAGAGGTTGTGCGTGTGATTTTATCAATTTCATCCACATAGACAATGCCTCTTTCCGCTTTTTCTACATCAAAATCAGCTGCTTGAAGCAATCGAAGGATGATATTTTCAACATCTTCTCCTACATAGCCAGCTTCTGTTAATGTTGTGGCATCGGCAATAGCAAAGGGAACAGATAGGATGCGGGCTAATGTTTTGGCAATCAGTGTCTTACCTGAACCTGTAGGGCCAAGCAGCATGACATTTGATTTATTAAATTCGATTTCAGGCTTGCCAGCGCTTTGATGCACATGCAAAAGACGTTTATAATGGTTGTAGACAGAGACTGCAATAGTCTTTTTTGTCTGGTCTTGACCAATAATATACTCATCTAAGGCATCTTTGATCTGCTGAGGAGTTAAAAGCGTAAAATTAAATTCGCTTTCTTTGATCTTTTTTTGTTTTTTTACGGTCTCTTCCCCCATAATTCCATTACAAACGTCAATGCAGTGATTGCATATATAGGCCTTGGGGCCTGCAATCATCTTTTGCACAGTCTCTTCGGTGCGGTTGCAGAAAGAACAAATAATATCTTTTGATTTCGACATGAGTTTTTATCCGTATTAACCTATTTAGGTAAAAAGACTTCGTCAATAAGCCCATAGGCTTTTGCTTCTTGAGCGTTCATATAAAAATCGCGCTCGGAATCTTTGGCAATTTTTTCAACTGATTGACCAGTATGCAAACTCATTAGAGTGTTGAGAGTGGATTTTAGTTTTAAAATCTCTTCGGCCTGTATTTCAATATCTGAAACATTTCCACCAACACCTCCAGAGGGCTGGTGGATCATCATACGACTATTAGGAAGAGCATACCGACAGCCCTTAGTTCCAGCAGTAAGTAAAAAAGCTCCCATGGAAGCAGCCATGCCTACGCAATAGGTGTTCACTTTGCATTTCAGGATCTGCATCGTGTCATAAATAGCGAGTCCTGCAGAGATGTAGCCACCAGGAGAATTGATATAAAGACTGATATCTTTTTTGCCATCTTCCATACGTAAAAAGAGAAGTTGAGCCACTACAACATTAGCCACGTGGTCTGTAATTTCTTGTCCGATAAAAATGATGCGGTCTTTTAAAAGGCGGGAATAGATGTCCATAGAACGCTCACCGCGCCCCGGAGTTTCCTCAATAACGTAGGGAATAATAGATTGTCTGGCCCGTTTTTGAGAAAATGTCATAAATTCTTGGCTTTGGAATTCTTCATTCTTGGATTCTTGACTCATGGTTCTATTCCTTTATTGAGTTTTATTTAATCATAGCGACCTAGCATGATTAAAACAATTGGGGGGATTCTTTTTTTTTAGGCGCTCTCTTTTTGGGCACGCTCATAAATGATTTCGATAGCCATTCTGCGTTTGAGCTTCTCTTTGATCTCTTCCTGGAACTGCTGGGGATTGGCTAGATAATTTCCAAAGGTAGACTCATTAAGATAGACATCCAGCATCGCTTTTGTGATCTCTTGAACGGAGGGTTCAATAGACTCTTTTTCTATAAAGGAGCTTAAGAGCAAGTCGATCTTCCATTGTGTATTGAACAGACCTTGATAAGCTTTGAATAGGCGATCGATCTCTTCTGGGGGAAGAGGCATTCCATCTTCTTTTCTTGTTTTTTGCTGATGTTCGATCTCTTTTTGAGCAGCTTTTTGAATCACAGAGGAGGGAAGATCGAAAGGAAGGGTTTTTAGAAGGGACTCTTCTACAAGGAGTCTTTTCTGATCAAACTCTTTCTTATGAATTTCTTTAAGTAAGTCTGCTTCTAAAGCTTTGTAGATGTTTTCTTTAGATTCTCCTTTAAATTGCTCGCTAATTTGCTCATCTGTTGCAGGTTCGCATGTTTCAATGTTTGTGATATGCATTTTAAGCAAATAAGGACTTTCGCTTTCAGACGGCATGGAGGTAGTCACAGTTTCATTTAGGTTTTTGCCTATTAGCACAGGCATGAGCCATTGCGCATCTTTAGTGATTTCATTGAGATAGAGGGTCATCTCTCGCTGTTCATCTTCTTCGTTTTCTTTAAGTTCTTCTTGTGACTCTTCAGGATCGATATGACTATACTGTACTGTCACAAGGTCATCTTTTTGAATCGAACGGTCTGTGACGTCCCTTTTTTTTCCCTGACGGATAGCGATTTTTTTATAGAGTTTTTCGATCTCATCGGGATCGACAGCAGTTGTTGAAATTTCTTTTACAACAAGTTGTTCGGGATGGATTTCGGGAACTAAAGCTGTTGTTTCATATTCAATTTGATAAGTAGCTCCTTCTTCTTTTGATGGCTTAAGGGCTGTGATCTTGGGGATAGATTGTCCATGAGGGTAAATTTTACAAATAGGAAGAATGCTATCAAAGAATGTGTCGGTGATGCAGCGGTTGTATTCTTCTGCAATTTGCTTGGCACATCTTTCATGAATGACAGAATCGGGCACGCGTCCTTTGCGAAAACCGGGGACGCTAAAGTGTTTTTTTACGTTTTTAAATCCCGCTTGGTAACATTCTTGTGTAAAGTCTTTAGAAAGAGAGACGTTTACTTTTACTTTGCAGCCCTCTTCGTGCTGTAAAGTGTAGGAAAATCGAGAGTCGTTATAGGTTGTAGGTGCGTTTTCTTTATTCATGGGGATGAAGTTCTCCTAAAGTTAAGTGAAAATGAAGCGGGTGATGAGGTTCGAACTCACGACCCTCACGTTGGCAACGTGATGCTCTACCACTGAGCTACACCCGCATTCTTATCCAGACGATGGTTGAAAGTATAGAGGGGGGCTTATTTTTGAGCAAGGGGGAAAATGAAAAAAATAGAAAAAAGGGAGTCGGGGCTCCCTTTTTTCTATTTTTTCTTAAATCTTTGATTTATTTATTTTTATTTAGCCCAAGGAGTATTGTTTTTTTTAGATTGCTAGCTAAGGCTACATCGAAGTTAATTTCTTTATCTTTGCCGATCTCAATATTTCTCAAATTTTCTATAAGGTTTGCCTTTTTGATTTCTTGTGAGAAAGCTACAATAAGATTTTTTTTCGCTTTTTTAAGGCTTTTTGTTTTATTCTTGCCTTTGCAATTTCTTACAAGTTCTGCAAATTTAGCTACCAAATTGCCTTCAGTAAGAGGTTGGTCCTTTAACGGTGTTACTGAATCGAGAGGTGATGTTTTTTTCGGTATTTCTTTCTTTTCTTCATTGTTTTTTTCGGGGCTGGAAATGATAAGCTTATAAATCGCAAAGATAGTGCCAATAATCGGAATAAAAAGAGCCGCCCCTTCTTTAAAATGAGCCCAGGCTTTGGCTTTTGATAAATTCTTCCAGTGTTCTTCGGTAGCTGTTTTGTTAAATAGCTTATCCAACGTAAAAGTAAAAGGACTAATATAGCGTTTATAGAGCCCATACCCCATTTTTCCAAGTCCCACAATTTGCTGGGTAACGGGTAGAATAGTTGCTGTTGCGTAAAGTACTTTACCAAGGCTAACCATAATAATCTCCTATATTTATCTTAAAAGATTATAGCAAAGTCTCATTAAGATTTGATAAATTTGAGGCTTTTTCGAGTGTTCTTCTCGTGTCCGTGTGCGTATCCTAATTACCCATAAGTTTTTTTGAAAAAAAATTAAGTCCTGCCTTCCACTATTAATTCAACGCGCAGAAGCGGAGGTGATTTTATGGTTTTATAACTCAAAGATTTCTCCGCGTCCCCGCGTCTCCGCGTTGTCTTCAGATTTTCAACTTAGAACTTTGATCTATAGTTGCTTAGATTACTTATGGGTAATAGGATGCCTATGCGCACACGGGCACGAGGGGGAAATCAGGCACGAAGGGAATGGGGGAATCAGGACAAAAAAGTGCCAGTTCTGACCCTAAGAATGGAGGAAACTTTGGATCGGAACTGGCGGTGGGGAAAAATAGTTTCCTATTTTCTAATCCCCAGTATGCAAAATCTTTTGTTTTTTTGCAAGGGGTATTTTTTTATTTAATTTGCTGATTGTTAGTGAGTTGCATTTTTGTTTACGCGAGTTTAATTTTTTTTTGAAAAATTGACAGATTTTTCATTTATCAAAAAAAAGAGGGTCGATATACTCGTGCATTATATGGGATAAATGCGAGCAAGCAATGATTAATTTTCGTCGATTGAAGCAGGAGTTCTCTCCAGGTATTCTTAAAGAGGGAAAAGCTATCTTTGAGAATGGGCAGGTCCTCTGCGCTAAGATACTCAAATTGACTGGCTCTTCAGTGCGTTTGGGTTTTCAGGTGGCTGGAAATTTTGATAATTCTTACACGTGCGAATTAGAGATTGATCGCAAAGAATCTGAATTAATCGATTCGGATTGCGACTGTTCTTATTCTTTTGATTGCCAGCACATTGTAGCTCTGCTTTTTTTCCTTGAACAAAATCTAGATCAATTGATAGTCTCTTTTTCCAATGAGTCTAAATTAGAGGCCATTGCTGAAGAGGACAAAGAGGAGATCCAGTTGACCATAGAAAAGGCCCATAAAAAAGAAAAAGCCCGCAAAGGAATAGAGAGGCGTAAAGAACTCCTGGAAGAGTATTGTAATGCCTCTGATATCTTAGGGCGCTCACCTTTCTTCACCTCCGATGAGGCTATTAAAGAAGAACGTGCCGAGTTAATTGTCATTTTGCAGCCTCAAGTTAATGGTGGTGAATCTCTTTTGCAGGAATTGCGTTTAGCTTTGCGTCTCCCGACCCGTTCTAAAGCTTTAAATGTCCACAACATTAAAGAATTTTTCAATGGTGTGCGCTATCATGAAGCTGTCTATCTAGGCAATCGACGCCACTATTTTGGCTTGCGCTCTTTTGATAATACCAGCAGTCAGATCTTAAAGATGTTGATGGATTTCGGTAGATTTAAAGAGGGTGGCGAAGATAGAGAAGAAAATGATAAGGCCTACAATGTTGTTTTATTAGATCGCGAAGGATTGGGCACTATTTTGTCTTTTGCCTATAGTCTTGTACAAGGGCCACGTCCTGCTTTAGGCCCGCAAGAAGGAGAACAAGAGCTTTCCTGTCTGCCTTGTTTCTATTTTGGAGGGATTGAAGAGCCCCTGCGGTTCTCTTCTTTTGAGGCTGCGGTCCGCTTTGAAATTGAGCGCATGGATATGCCTGCGCCTAAACTTTTCCTTCAACCCACTATTTGTTTAGCGGAACATCAGGGTAAACAGACGATCGTTAAGTTGGAAGAGGTGATTCTTTATGAATGTGCCCAGCCGGGATTGCTGCATAAAAATGTGTATAGTCGTTTTCAAAAACGCATTAAGCGCAAACATCTTAGACACCTGCCCCTTATTGCCCAAATGACGATTCCGGAACCTCTTTTCGGGACTTTTATCGAGAATGCATTACCTGAATTATCGCGTTATGCGGATGTGGCCAACAAATTAAATATTGAAGACATTGTAACGCTACCCTACGTCCAAGAGGTGGAAGCTGTATGTGACTTGACTTATGTTAATAATGAGTTAGAAGCAACCTTACATTTTATCTATAATAATAAAAAAATTCCGGCCGTTCATAACCAGCTCACACACGAGGAAATTGAACATTTTGTCACGGATGCAGGGATTTTGGCGCGTAATTTGACTCAAGAGCAAAAAATCATTAACGATCTCTTTCTGGACTTTCAATACAATAAGAAAGAGGGTTCCTTTATTGCCAAGACAGAGAAAAAGATTGTCGAGTTCATGACAGATGTCATTCTTCAAAATTTAGAGAGAGTCCAATTCCATTGTCCTGACACTTTGTTAGAAAAATTTATTTATGATCAGACAACATTTGAAATTCATCTCAGCGAGTCCAAATTTTTAGCTTGTTATCAACTTGATTTAATCGTTCATGGAGATTTAGAAGGATTTACCACAGAGCTATTATGGGATTGCCTGGCCTCTAAGCGTAACTATATAGAGCTTGGACATCGTAAAAAACGCAAACGAGGTCAAAAAGGAGGGGGGTTAAGCCAAATTCTGGTGCTTGATCTGCAGCGTTTGGCTCCCGTTGTACAGCTCTTTGATGAATTGGGCATTCAGCAGTTGGACAATCATAGGGAAGATCGTCCTTTATGGAGCCTTGTTTCCATTACAGAAGAGAGCTTTAAAGAGCTTCCTATTCAATTTAGCATGACTAAGGGGTTGAAACGGATCCAACAGCAGATGCTGGGCAATGAACCGATGGAAGATGCTCCTGTGCCCAAAGCTATTCAGGGAACTTTGCGCGAATATCAAAAAGAGGGAGTCAACTGGCTCAGCCGTTTGCGTGGGATGTGTTTAAATGGTATTTTAGCCGATGATATGGGTCTTGGAAAAACATTGCAGTCTATTACCGCCATTACGCAGTTTTTGGAAGAGCATCCCAATGTACAGTCTGTGGTTGTTTGTCCCACCTCTTTAATTTACAACTGGAAAGAAGAGCTGCATAAATTTAATCCTACTTTACGAGTGCTTGTCGTTGATGGCACCCCGACCCAGCGTAAAAAACTCATTGTAGGAGCTGATCAGAATGATGTGCTCATCACTTCCTATAGTTTAATGCAGAAAGATATTGAGTCTTATGAGAAAATTAATTTTGGCTATGCTATTTTGGACGAGGCCCAGCACATAAAGAACCGCACTACTTTAAATGCTAAATCGGTTAAGAGAGTACAAGCTCTGCATAAATTGATTTTAACGGGTACCCCGATAGAGAATTCCTTAGATGAACTATGGAGCTTGTTCGATTTTCTTATGCCGGGGCTTTTGAGCACTTATGATCGTTTTGTCGATAAATTTGTGCGCGCTCCCTTAAATGGCCAGGGCAATTTGGATCCTTTGAGAAAAAAAGTCTCTCCTTTTATTTTGCGTCGTATGAAAGAAGATGTGGTCAAAGATCTTCCCCCTATTTCCAATATTGTCTACCATACTACTTTATCTGATGTGCAAAAAGAGCTTTACCGGGCTTATGCGACCTCAGCCCGGGAAGAGCTTTCTAAACTGGTGGAGAAAGAGGGTTTTGATAAAGTTCAAATTCAGGTTTTAGCTACGTTGACGCGTTTGAAACAGATTTGCTGCCATCCCGCTATTTTTGCTAAAGAAACGGCAGAACCGGGAGATTCAGCCAAATATGATCTATTATTGGAGCTGTTGCAATCGTTAATGGAGAGCGGACAGAAGACTGTGATTTTCAGTCAGTACACGCGGATGTTAAAAATCATGCGTGATGATTTTGAGAAGAAGGGGATTCGCTTTAGCTATTTAGATGGTTCATCTAAAAATCGCATGAGTATTGTGAAGGAATTTAACGAGACCCCTGATATTCCTATCTTCCTCGTCTCTTTAAAAGCGGGAGGCACAGGACTTAATTTAACGGGAGCTAGCGCAGTGATTCACTTTGACTTGTGGTGGAATCCAGCCGTTGAAGAACAGGCTACAGCTAGGGCGCATCGCATTGGACAGAAAGCGGATAAAGTGCAGGCGTTTAAGTTGGTGACCAAGGGGACGATTGAAGAGAAAATTTTGGAAGTGCAGGAGCGCAAACGCGGTTTAGTGAAGAGTGTGATTGCAGATGTGGATGATGCGCTTTCTAAATTAACTTGGAGTGAAGTATGGGAACTGTTACAGTGTTAGCTACGGAATTAGATTAAGAGGAAATAATGGCAAAATTGAAAAAACGTTCAAAGGGATTCTCTTTCGGATTAAAGGAGTGGGCGCATTCAGCTTTTGGCCACTTCACGAAGTTTCGAGGGGTCTTTTCGAATGATATTGGAATTGATTTGGGAACTGCAAATACTCTTGTATTTGTGCGAGGTAAGGGTATTGTTCTATCGGAACCGTCAGTTGTGGCTGTAGATGCCGAGACCAACGAAGTTTTGGCTGTAGGACATAAGGCTAAGGCGATGTTGGGAAGAACACCTAGAAATGTGATTGCCGTGCGTCCGATGAAGGACGGTGTGATTGCCGATTTTGAAATTGCAGAAGGGATGTTAAAAGCACTGATTAAACGTGTCACACCTTCTAGAAGTTTATTTAGACCTAAAATATTAATTGCCGTTCCTTCCGGAATTACGGGAGTAGAAAAACGAGCTGTGGAAGATTCTGCATTGCATGCAGGGGCGCAAGAGGTGATTTTAATTGAAGAGCCGATGGCGGCAGCGATTGGTGTGGGGTTACCCGTGCATGAGCCGGCAGGTAATATGATTGTCGATATTGGGGGAGGAACGACGGAAATTGCTATTATTTCTCTTGGAGGAATTGTAGAGTCGCGTTCTTTAAGAATTGCAGGGGATGAATTTGATGAGTGCATTATTAATTACATGCGTAGAACATATAATTTAATGATCGGCCCCCGTACAGCTGAAGATATTAAAATGACGATTGGTTCTGCCTATTCTTTGGGCAATAAAGAGTTGGAGATGGAGGTCCGAGGACGCGACCAAGTGGCAGGTCTTCCGGCTATTGTGGGGATTAATTCTGTGGAAATTCGCGAATGTTTGCAAGAGCCTCTTCTTACCATTACAGAGAGCATTAAGGCGACATTAGAAAGATGCCCTGCAGAGCTTTCTGCCGACCTCGTAGAGAGAGGGCTAGTTTTAGCCGGTGGAGGAGCTTTGATTAAAGGTCTTGATAAGTTGGTATCTAAAGAGACAGGGCTGCCTGTTACAGTGGCTGAAAATCCGCTCTTGGCTGTGTGCTTGGGAACAGGAGAGGCTCTTAAGAGCTTTGATCGGTTCTCTTAAAGTTTTAGGAGGCAGATGAACAAGAAATTAGATGATTGGGTTCAGGAGATTACTTCCCTTTGCCAGCCTAAGGATGTTTATTTATGTAATGGTTCTAAAGAAGAGTATGATTCTCTTTGTCAGCTTCTTGTGGACCATGGCACATTTATTTCTCTTAATACCCAATTGCGTCCCAATAGCTTTTTAGCACGTTCTACTAAAGATGATGTAGCGCGGGTAGAAGAGCGTACTTTTATTTGTTGCGAAAATAAAGTGGATGCAGGGCCGACTAACCACTGGAGAGATCCTCGAGAGATGAAAGGGGAGCTCAAAAGGCTTTTCCGCGGCGCTATGCGGGGGCGCACTCTTTATGTGATTCCTTTTAGTATGGGCCCCCTTGATTCTCCTATCTCGCAAATCGGTGTGCAGATCACAGATTCGCCTTATGCCGTTGTCAATATGCATATCATGACAAGAATCGGAAACCCTGTCTTGAAAGCTTTGGGAGACAAAAATTTTGTTCCTTGTATTCATTCTATAGGCGCTCCTTTAGATGAGATGGAGAAAGATAAAACCTGGCCCTGTAATCCTGAAAATAAATATATTGTGCACTTCCCGGAAAGTAGAGAAATTTGGTCTTATGGCAGTGGTTATGGAGGCAATGCTTTGCTGGGGAAAAAATGTCTGGCCTTGCGTATCGCCTCTGTAATGGCACGTGATGAGGGGTGGTTAGCAGAACATATGCTTATTTTAGGCATTACTAATCCTGAAGGAAAAAAACGCTATATAACAGCTTCTTTTCCTAGCGCCTGTGGAAAGACAAATTTAGCGATGTTGACTCCTACCTTGCCTGGATGGAAGGTGGAGACGGTAGGCGATGATATCGCCTGGATGAAATTTGGAACAGATGGCAGATTGTATGCCATCAATCCGGAATTTGGCTTTTTTGGAGTAGCACCAGGAACTTCTTATGCCTCTAATCCCAATGCCATGGCTTCCATTACAAAAAATAGCATTTTTACCAATGTGGCCCTTACGGATCAGGGGGATATCTGGTGGGAGGGCATTGACGGGCCTATTCCCTCTCATTTGATAGATTGGCTGGGACGGGATTGGAGCCCGGCAACTGGAGAAAAGGCCGCTCACCCTAATGCGCGCTTTACAGCTCCCGCTTCTCAGTGTCCTGTGATAGACCCTCTTTGGCAAGATCCTAAGGGAGTGCCCATTTCTGCCATGATTTTTGGGGGAAGGCGCTCTACTACGATTCCTTTAGTCTGCGAATCTTTTAACTGGCAGCATGGCACTTTTTTAGGTGCTAGCATCTCCTCTGAAACAACAGCTGCAGCTGCAGGAACGGTTGGAAAACTACGTCATGATCCTTTCTCTATGCTTCCTTTTTGTGGCTATCATATGGGAGATTATTTTAACCATTGGTTAAATATTGGAAAAAAAGCATCTGCAAAGCTTCCTAAAATCTATTATGTGAACTGGTTTAGAAAAGAGAAGAACGCCTTTCTTTGGCCCGGATTTGGAGAGAATTCCAGAGTGCTTAAATGGATTTTTCAGCGCTGCGAAGGAGAAGTTGAAGGAAAAAAAACAGAAATTGGAATTTTGCCTACATTAGAAGAATTGGACCTTCAAGGATTGCAAATAGGCAAAGAACAGGTAGAGACTCTATTGAAAGTAGATAGAGAGGCATGGAAGGAAGAAGCGCAAGAGCTGGAGCGCTATTTTCAGATCTTTGGCGAGCGTCTACCTGAAGGAATTAGAGAGGAGCTAGAGGCGCTAAAAACGCGTTTAGAGACATAAGAGAGAGAGGGAAGAGAGATAGAAATAACCGCAGAGCCGCAAAGTACGCTGAGGAAACGCAGAGAAAA
>CALBHK010000170.1 GCA_937894565.1 uncultured Chlamydiae bacterium | reverse complement strand
AAGGACCTAAAACTTGGGTAAGAAATTTATACTGAATATTAAAAATAAACAAATCGCTGAAGCTGTTCACCAAGAAGAGGTGAAAGAGTCTCCTGCTGCCAAAAATAAACCTTCTGAGGAACACTCGGAATCACATGGAGAAAGAAGCCATGGAGAAAAAAACAAAGCTGCTTCAACACCTCCAATAGAATCTCCTCCTTTGGAATCTGTGAAAGCCTCTCCAGAAGCTGTAAAAGCTTCTAGAACTCAAGAAACTTCTTTACAAGATCAAGAAATAGGTGAAGTAGAAAGTAAAGTCGATGTTCACATTGAAAAGCAGGTCCACTCGAGAGATCCCTCCCCAACTGAACTCGAATCAAATGAGCCTACAGCAATTGAAACAGAACACGAGGAAAATTTAACTTCTCAAGAAGAAGCTCAGAAAGCTCATGTCAAAGCTAGATCCACCTCTGCGTTTACAGAAGGCACAAAACAAGAACTTAAATTTAAACCCAATAAATCTCATTCCACCTTCAACGCAAGGCCGCAAAGGGACTCCTACGAACCAAGGCCTCAAAGGGCCGCCTACGAACAAAAGTCCGAAATAAAACCAGCTTTCTCATCTCTAAAACCTCCAGCTTCAGCTCCTAAAACAGAAGACTTCACCTCTCCTCATGCCAAAAGCTTAAAAGAAGAAAATTTACACAAACCCCCTCAACTCCCCCCTATTTCAGGATCTAAATTTGTTAAATTGGGACCAACAGGAAGACACGTAAAGGATCTGGTCCCCCAAAGACCTGTCCGTCCTAAATTTAACCCAACAGAAAGAACTGGCCCCACAAGAACTCCATTTAATCCTGCCTATAAACCTGCAGCTCCTGCAGCTCCTTCACTTCCGGCAGTAGAGGGCAAGGGAATACAGAAAAAAGGAAAAAAAAGCACTTTTAAAGAATATGAAGATGTTAAAACAAGCCGCTTTAAAACAGGGGGACCAACTAAGGCTCCTTCTAATCTTTTAAATACAACGGATGAAGAGGGATTCCACCATCGCAAACGCCGCCATGCCAAGATACAGAAAAGAGAAGAAATTG
Organism: uncultured Chlamydiae bacterium; assembly: GCA_937894565.1. Lineage (GTDB taxonomy): Bacteria > Chlamydiota > Chlamydiia > Chlamydiales > CALBHK01 > CALBHK01. The sequence continues at coordinate 15,423 of CALBHK010000170.1, read as the reverse complement.
TCACAATTCGCCCCGATAAATTAAAAATCCGAACTCCCATTTCAGTGAAAGATCTAGCTGTAGAAATGAAGCTTAAAGCTTCCCAACTTATCGGTAAGCTCTTTTTAGAAGGAGTGATTGTCACGATTAACGATTATCTTGAAGATACCACCACAATTGAACTTCTAGGGCATGAATTTGGATGTACGATCTCCATCGATAAAAGCGAGCAAGAGAGAATTCGGATCACAAGCGAAACTATTCAAGAAGAAATTCAATCATCGGATCCATCTCAACTCACAACACGAGCACCGGTTGTGGCTTTCATGGGCCATGTAGACCATGGTAAAACCAGCTTAATCGATCGTATCCGCAGCAGTAATCGCACAGCGCACGAGGCTGGTGCCATTACACAGCATATCGGAGCGTTTCTATATGAAACAGCTGTGGGTCCTATTGCTATTTTAGATACACCTGGCCACGAAGCCTTTTCTGCTATGCGCGCTCGAGGAGCTGATGTGACTGATATTGTCGTGTTGGTCATTGCCGGAGATGAAGGGATTCGCCAACAGACTGATGAAGCCATTCAGCACGCAAAAGCTGCTAAAGTTTCTATTGTCGTTGCTTTAAATAAATGCGATAAGCCCAACTTCAATGCAGAAACTATTTATAGACAACTCTCTGAACGCGATCTTCTTCCGGAAGCTTGGGGTGGTGAAATCATCACGGTTAACTGCTCTGCGACAACAGGTGAAGGGATTAATCAATTATTAGAGATGCTAGCTTTACAAGCTGAAGTCTTAGAGCTTAAAGCAAATCCTAAAGGCCGTGCACGAGGAACTGTATTAGAATCTGAAATGCACAAGGGAATGGGCGCTGTAGCCACTATTATTGTTCAAAATGGAACATTAAAACGCGGCGATTCTATTGTTTTTGAAGAGTTCTGGGGCCGCATTAAAACAATGCGTGATGAATATGGCAACGAACTCATCGAAGCAGGTCCTTCTCATCCGGTTGAAATCACAGGTTTATCGGGCCTTCCAGAAGCTGGACAAGAATTCATTGTGGTCTCTAGCGAAAAAGAGGCCAAAGAAATAGCTCAGGCCCGTTCAACGGATGTAAAAGAAAAGAGCCTCACGCGTACACGTAAACGCTCTTTAGACTCTTTCTTGCAAGACGATAAAATGGAAGAAGGTAAGAAAGTTTTAAACCTCATTCTACGAGCCGATATGCAAGGTTCTTTAGAGGCTTTAAAAACAGCTATTGAAAAAATTCCTTCCGATAAAGTGCGTATAGAAGTTGTTTTATCAGGTGTTGGTGAAGTTTCTGAATCTGATGTTCAGTTAGCGGCTGCGTCCAATGCTACCATTATTGGATTCCATACTCAGGTGGAGAGCCACGCGGAATCATTAATGAAAGAGTATCAAGTCACTGCACGCATACACGATATCATTTACCATGCTTTAGATGACGTAAAAGCTCTCATGAAAGGCACTCTAGATAAATTAGCGCAAGAGGTAGAGAAAGGTAAAGCAGAAGTTTTAGCCATGTTTAAATCTTCTCAAGTAGGCACTATTGCTGGATGTAAAGTCACAGAAGGCACTATTTTACGTAACTACCGCGTGCGCATTCGCCGTAAAAATGAAGTCGTCTGGACAGGAGGCATTGCTTCTATTAAACGCCATCAAGACGATGTGCGCGAAGTTCAAAAAGGATTTGAATGTGGCATAGTCTTGCAGGGAACACCTATTTTACAAGAAGGCGATATTTTAGAAGCCTTTGAAATCATTTACATTTCCCAAGAAATATAAAACAAGTGATATAACGTGAAAAAAAGAACCGACCGACTTAATTCGCTCTTACAAGAAGTGCTCTCAGAAGTCATTCGCAAAGAGGTTAAAAACCCGCATTTGCATGGCCTGCTCACCATTACGCGTGTCGATATTTCTGTAGATTTACGGCACGCTAAAGTCTATGTGAGCGTCATAGCTGAAAAAGAAGAACAGATAGAATCCATTCGCGTTTTGAACGAAGCTGCGGGATTTATAGCTGTAAAATCTTCTAAACTCGTCGTCATGCGCTTTTTTCCCGAATTGCGCTTTATTTTGGATGATTCAGCAGAAAAACATATGCGTATCGAAAAGATTTTAAAAGAAATTGCCGATGAGGATAAAAAGGAAACATGACTTCTGGAATTTTGCTTATTGACAAACCAAGAGGCATGCTTTCTTTTAAACTTGTTCAGATTCTTCGTAAGCAATTGGGAGTCCAAAAAATCGGCCATGCGGGAACATTGGATCCTTTTGCAACCGGTGTGATGATCATGCTCATTGGGCGTGAGTATACAAGGCTTAGCGATCTTTTATTAAATAAAAGCAAAGTCTATGAAGCCGTTGTTAAATTGGGAGAAGCAACTGACACTTATGATTGTGATGGAGAGATAACTTCTTCCTCTTCTTACCAACCAACAGAAGAAGAAATACAAAAAGCTTTAACCGCATTTAATGGAGAGATCGAACAAATTCCTCCTATGTATTCAGCAAAGAAAGTAGGCGGAAAAAAGTTATGCGATTTGGCAAGAAAAGGGCATACCATTGAACGAGCGCCTTGCAAGGTAGAAGTCCAAACAGAATGGATCAGCTATACTTATCCCTATCTTCATTTACGTATTGCTTGCAGTAAAGGCACCTATATTCGCTCTATTGCCCATGATTTAGGGCAAATTCTCAATTGCGGAGCGCACCTTACAGAACTCAAACGCACAGCCTGCGGCCCCTTCACTTTAGATCAATGTGTCTCCCAAGAGCTTTTCAACTCCCCTGCTTTTTCCGCATCTTCTTATCTGCTCAAAACTTTGCCATGATCATTAAGAACAGCTTTCAATTTTCATCTCCTCCTACTATAACGATTGGTTTTTTTGATGGGGTGCATTTAGGACACCAGGCTCTTTTAAAGAAGCTCACATCCAAAGAGCATTTAGTGATTACTTTCCAAAACCATCCCAGAAGTGTTCTCTATCCCCTGCAACCAACTAGGCTTCTCTGTACAAATGCAGAGCGTTTGCACTTATTAGAAAAATTTGGCGTGCAAAATTTGCTTTTATTGGAATTCACTCTTGCCTTTTCTAAACAAACTCCAGAAGCTTTTTTAAGCGATCTTAAAAAAACGACCCATTTTGAAGCGTTAGTTTTGGGATATGATAGCCATTTAGGTTTTCAAAGAGAGGGAAATCCCTCTTTAATTCGAGAAATAGGAACACAGCTTGGATTTAGTGTGGAATATATTGAACCTGTGGTGGTGGGCGGTATTACAGTTTCTAGCAGCGCCATCCGCAGCTTACTTCAAGCCGGAAAGCGAGAAGAAGCTGAAAAGCTATTAGGACACTCTTTACAAGAGCCCCAACACATCAATCTTACTTAAAAAATTAATTATTTACTCTCCTTACGATAGAAACCGTCCTTTCGAGGCTGTGAAAAATGAATGAGAGTGTTTTTGAGTGTTATTTATAAAATCTTAATAAAAAAATTTATAGTGCGGTCATGCGAAAAATAAATAAAGCACGAAAAGGAAATAAAAATGTGTGAAGCACTCTGTTCGAAATATATCATTAATAGTTACGATTGGATAAAAAAAGAGCTGGTTGAAAGCGATTCGATTGTAAAAAAACATATTTTGGCGCGTTTAGGCTATGTGGGTTTAATTCCTGTGCATATCATCTGTGCAGCCATTGATACAATTATAGGGTTAGGGGCACTTCTTGTTAGTATTTTTCACTCAGATGCAATTGAATTTTCTGCCCATCAGCTAGATCAATTTGCAAAAATCATCTCTTATGCACATCTTAATCTACTAAATTTTTTAAACCCTGAAATCTCCACTTTAAAGAACAGCAAATTAGATAAAGAATATTCCCCTAATAGGGATTCAGCTTACGGAATCATAACATTTAAATTAACTAAACCTATATATAAATATGAAGAAGCTCTTGCAGATTCTGACAATTGTTTAGTAAATTATGTTGGATCTCCTTTATTCGGAGCATTACGTATCGTTCTTTTTGTAGCTACACGCTCAATAGACTTGCTTATTGGCCTTTCTTTAATTCCATTTTCCCTGTTAATAGCAGCAACAAACATAAAGTGTCTTAATGAAAAGTGCATAAAATTGCATAGATCTGCTTTTAGAGGGGTTCAAATTGGCGCCATTGCGATGGATTTTGTTTTTTTTATATACCTGATCAAAGAAAAAACATGTAAGCAAACACCCCATCCAGAGATTGAGGTTGAACAAAATCACGACAATTAAAATAACCCTCTTGCGTCATTACAAGCATAGAGGGCAACGCCCTTTATGCTTATTTTTCTTTGCACCAGAGCTCTTAGGAAGTGTGCATAAATAAATTATATGTTTGGGCATCGCGAAAGCTCTCGCGGTTGAACGATCGAAAACGATCCTGTATTAATAATACAGGGTCTTTTCCGATCGATTCAACCCCGTGGCTTTGGCGAGTCCAAACATGTAATTTATTTATGCACACTTCCTAAGTCACTATAAATCGTATTTGGTTTTCAGTTTTTCGTAAGTGGTTTCAAAAACAGGAAGGTAAGTTTTTATATTTTTAAAAATACGTTTTACATCTTCTTGCTTATAAATATGAGAGGTATTATTGCGATCATCCAACATCCTTAGCCATGTGGCTTCATCATCAATTAAATTAAACTGGTAGGATTTATTTAAAACATCGCGAGGAGTCGTTGCATCCACTTTTTCATAAATAAGCACTTTTTTTAACACTTTCCAAAACAGTTCAATTACAAATTCAAAACGTTGAATAGAGGCATCTTGCATGTATTCATTTTTATTTAAATCAGGATGATGAATGACTTCATGAAGACGCTTAATAGCTTCTCCTAAACTTTTGAAATATTCTTTCCAAAAAATTTCCTTCATCGCATCCCCTTTTCATAAATGATTTTTTTGAATCGCAAAATATTTTTCCTTAAAGGATCTTCTTTTTCAAGCTGGTCAAAGCGCACACAATCAATTTTTAGAAGTGTATCGGCATTATTTTGAATTTCTAAGACCTGATACCAATTTTCTTCCGTTGCTATAGGACACAAAATAGCCAAATCAATATCAGATCGCTGCAAGGCATCACCTCTTGCACGAGATCCAAATAACCATATAGCGTCAATAAAAGATAAGGATTTTAGTTTTTGAATGAATTGATAGTTCAAGATGTCTTGATCCATGCTTAACCTATTTTTGTGAAAAATGGCGGAGGAGGTGGGATTCGAACCCACGGTACGCTTTTGGCGTACACACACTTTCCAGGCGTGCTCCATCGGCCGCTCGGACACTCCTCCGCATAGGAACAGGCAAGAGCCTAGCACATATTTCATATATTAAGCAAACCGCTTGCGTAAAAGCCTGAGTTTCAGTGATAATGGTAACAATTCATTAAAAGAGGGCTTATGAAATATTTATTCTGCCTAATTGCTACTTTGCTCGTTGTTTTGTTCCCTTTCTGTGTTAAAGCCGAAGAAATCAAAATCCCGGGCGATGCACGTACTCGCTCTATTTTGGTCAGCCTTTCCCCTCATAAGCAATTTATAAAAAAAATTTCTGGAGATTTTCTTAAAATTTACTCCATCGTACCCGATGGCGCCGACCCCCATACTTTTGAGCCTACCCCCAAACAGATGGTCGCTGCCAGCGAATGCGATATCTGGTTTTATGTAGGCGAAGGCTTTGAAACAAAGGCCCTTCCCGCTCTGGAAAGCTATAGCAACCGCCTGGAACTTGTGGATTTACGCAAAAATATCGACCTCATCTTAGGAGATGGCCACAACGATTGCCCCTCGTGCTCTCATGACGGTGATCTGCATTTTTGGCTAAGTGCCAAAGAGGCGCAAATTCAAGCCAAAACAATTTATGAAGCTCTTCTTCAAAAATACCCCGAACATGCAGCCGTTTTTTCGAAAAATTTTCAACTATTTATAGAAGAATTAAAAGAACTGGACACTCGATTAGCACAAATACTTGCCCCTGTTAAAAATCGCATTTTCATGGTCTCTCATCCAGCTTTTGCCTATTTTTGCAGAGATTATAATCTGGATGAAATCTCTATTGAATTTGAAGGACGCTCACCTACTCCTCAGCAACTGACCACTGTTTTAGAGAGCGCTAAAAAAGAGCACATTCAAGTCATTGTAGGCCTAAAACATTTAAGCAACAAAGGTGTTTTGCTCATCGGCAATGAATTAAAGGTAAAGGTGTTAATATTAGACCCTCATCACGATTCCCTCTCCGAGACCTTGTTCAAACTATCCAATGCAATTGCCCATCCGCCCCAAAAGAGCAATATAAGAGGACAATAGATGAGTGTTCCCATCCAGGTAGAAAATCTCTTCTTCTCCTATAATGAAACCCCTATCATTGACAATGCTTCATTTGTTGTGAACAAGGGAGAATTCATTGGTGTGATTGGTCCAAATGGTGGAGGCAAGACTACCCTCATCCGCTTGCTTCTTGGTTTGCTCACCCCTCAAAAAGGAAAGATCCTCATCAACGGACAACCCCCCAAGACAGGACTCGGCTCTATGGCCTATGTGCCTCAGACGCTGCGTTTTGACCGTCTGTTTCCCATTTCTGTCGTGGACATGGTCTTAATGGGGCTTCTTTCCAAGCTTCCCTGGTATGGGCGCTACAGCCAAGAAGACAAAAAAAAAGCGCTTGAATCTCTGAGTTTAATGCAATTAGAGCACAAAGCAAACTCTCCGGTAGGTTCTCTATCGACTGGGCAGCTCCAACGTGCACTGATTGCCAGAGCTCTTGTCTGCGATCCTCAAATTTTATTGCTTGATGAACCAACAGCCAGCGTCGACCAATCCTCAGAAGAGATGATTTATCAAATTCTAAACTCCCTAAAAGGCAGTAAAACGATTTTAATGGTCACTCATGATTTAGATGCTATCATCTCTCAATTTGAGCGCGTGATTTGCGTGCAAACGCAAGTCTCCACATTAGCGCGTGAAGCTGTTTGTGAACATTTTGCCGTTGGCCTTTACCACAAGCCTCTTATTCAGCTCTCGGGAGGCAGATCGTGAATTTCTTTGATGCCCTCTTTATTAATCCCCTTCTTTTTTACTCCCTCCTTGCCGGACTCATGGCATCTGTTGTTGGTGGCATTGTCGGCTCTTATGTCGTTGTGAAAAGAATCGTTTTTGTCAGCGGCAGCATCTCGCATTCTGTACTTGGCGGCATTGGATTATGCCTCTATCTACAGCGCGTGGTTGGTATCGATTGGATTAGCCCTCTTTATGGCGCTCTATTGGCAGCTATTTTATCTGCTCTTTTAATTGGCTATATTCACCTTCAGTATGCACAGAGGGTAGACACGGCAATTGCTGCCATCTGGTCTGTGGGAATGGCCACGGGTGTTATTTTTATTTCGCAAACTCCGGGCTATAATGTTGAATTGAACCAATTTCTTTTGGGAAATATCCTATGGGTCTCACCGGATGATTTAAGACTGCTTGGGTTTCTTAATCTTGTTGTGATTGCTTTAGTTGTTCCCCTGCATAAGCGCTTTTTATCCATCTGCTTTGACGAAGATCAAACACGCATTCAGGGGCTGCCCGTACGCGCGCTTTATCTGCTGCTGCTCATTTTAATAGCGATTACGATTGTCATTCTCATTCAAGTGGTGGGCATTATTCTTGTGATGACAATGCTTACCATTCCTGCCGCCATTGCCAATTTATTTACAGGACGTCTTTCCACTATGATGTTTTTAGCTGTGGGAATTAATAGTCTTTTTTGTTTGTCGGGCACTTATATTGCCTACGATCTGGATTGGCCCGTAGGCGCTACCATTGCTCTGGTAGCAGGAGCCTCTTACTGTCTGGGATTACTCACTATGCGCAAAACAAGATAACAAGATTAAAAAAGAAGAATAGAAGAAAACAGGATAACAGGATCCGGCTTCGCCGGGCAGGATAAAGATACTTTACAAGGATAATTGCTGCTTTTTTTTTTAAAAAAAAGAGGGATGAAACTTTATTTTTCTTATCCGATGTTTTTATCCTGCCCGGCGAAGCCGGATCCTGTTATCCTGTTTTCTTATTCTTTTGTTCTTTTATCCTGTCTATCTAAGAAACGGAAAGAGAGGGATTCGAACCCTCGATACCCTTACGGGTATGCGTCCTTAGCAGGGACGTGCTTTCGGCCACTCAGCCATCTTTCCATAAGCGATTACTTCTGACATTGATACTCACAACAGCTGAATCTTAGAATTTTGACCGCGTCGGCAGCCTCTGACTTTAAGACTGGCTGTATCGCCCAACTTGGTAAAGTTGAGCTGCTTCGCCATCGGCAAGCCTGTCTTAAATTCAGGGCGCCTTCTTGTCAAACTGTCTAACTTTCAGCTGCCGTGAGTATATACGAAGTCTCGCTTTTGCACAACTTCCTTTTTTTTATCTTGTTATTTGAGTATACTCCCTAAAAAAAGGCGACCCATGTCAGAAGAAAAAACAAAAGTACGCACACCTCCCAACTCTAAAGAGAGCGAGATGATGGTCCTGGGATGCATGCTAAACAGCATCAATGGCCTCAATCTTGCCGCCGACGGTTTAAACGAAACTGACTTTTACTATAACGAGCACAAAACTCTATTTGATGTCATGAAGGGAGCCTATAGAAAGGACCAAAACGTTGATCTGCACCTTGTCTGTGAAGAGCTCAAAAGACAAGATAAGCTAAAATCTGTAGGAGGCGCGGGCTACATCGCCTCTTTAGTGCAATATGCCGGCACAAGCGCCTACGTTGAAGAGTACATCCGCCTCATCAAAAATAAATCTATTTTAAGGCGCATGATCCACGCCTCGCAAAACATCGAAAAAACAGCTTTAGAAGATCCTGAAGATGTTTTAGAAAGTTTAGATGAAGCTCAGCAGCTCTTTTATCAAATTGGAGAAACAGCCAACCATTCCAAAGGCGTTTTAATTGATCAGATTTTATCGGGATTTAAAAAAGAGAATGGCAAATCTTTTTTACAAGAGCTTCAAGAGCGTCAGGAAACGTACTTAGAAAAAGGGGATCAAGACGAAGGTTTGACCGGTATTCCCACCCATTTCCGTGACCTGGACCGTTTAATTAATGGAATGGAAAAATCCAACCTGATGATTTTAGCTGCCCGCCCTGCTATGGGAAAAACCGCCCTTGCCCTCAACATTGCCAGCAACGTCTGTTTTAAAGAAAAGCTTCCCGTCGGCATTTTTTCATTAGAAATGAGCGCAGAACAGCTTGTGCACCGTTTAATTTGTTCTGAAGCTGAAATTGCATCGGAAAAAATTAAGCGCGGCTCGCTTAATGGAATGGAGTATCAACGTGTGGTCGGAGCAGTGAACGAAATGCAACAATATACCATGATCATCGACGATCAGCCCGGATTAAAAATCACTGACCTAAGGGCCAGGGCCCGTCGCATGAAAGAGAGCTACAACATCCAATTTTTAGTGATCGACTATTTGCAGCTCATTAGCGGCTCTGGTACCAATAGATCTACAGAAAGCCGCCAAATTGAAGTATCGGAAATTTCAAGATTGCTCAAAAATTTAGCGCGTGAATTAGATATCCCCATTCTTTGCCTCTCCCAGCTTTCTCGTAAAGTGGAAGAAAGAACAGGCCACAGGCCCATGATGAGCGACTTAAGAGAGAGCGGAAGCATCGAGCAAGATGCCGATCAGATTTTTATGCTCTTTCGCCCTGAATATTATGATGAAACCAATAAACCGGGCCTCGCTATTCTGGATGTCGTTAAAAATCGTCATGGGGGTGTGGGCCCTATCACATTGGCGTGGAAGAAAGAATTTGCCTTCTTTGCCAACTATGCCAAAATGCCATTTCCCGGCATGCAAGACCCTGTTCCCGATGGAGAATTTTCGGCCTTTTCACCATAAGATCAATAGTCGTAAAGCCACAAATTCAACGCAACTATCCTGCGATTCGGTCAATTTCGCCCTGCATCTGCTCTGCCATATACAGCCAGTATGCGTTTAAAGAATGTTCCGGCGGCCCCATCCAGTGTCCTATAAATTCTGTATGATAATCTTCGTAAGCTAAAGAGAGAATATAACGCACTGGATCGAACAGGGGGATAACGTCCCTGACTGCAACATAGTTCACCACGCTATGAAAGCCCTCATCTGTAATCAACACAGGAGATCCCATTGTAATCACACGGATCATCTTCTTCTCTTCTGCTGTTAATAATCCCCCCGCAGCCAGTGTTTCAGCTCCTCCAATACTATGAGCATAGTGGATAATCAATCCTCCGCCCTGCGTGCCTCCCATCTCGTCTATCAAATTCTTCCACATATCAGAGAGGGCTACCGCTTCATTGGAAATATAGCCCATTTTTAAAAAGAAACAATTCACCAGATCATCTCCCCACCCTCCAGAGCCGCGGTAGACAAAGTGGACGTTGTTATTATGAGTAGATGAGATGAGGTTCACTCCATAATCAAAGTTCTCTTTTGTGTTCAACATGCCGCAAATAAAGCTGATACGCAATTTATCGCTTATCTCCCCATTACCCTGCACGCCCATCACAGAAGGGTGATCTTCAAACCCAGATAAAACATAAAAAGCTTCCCCATAAATAGACTGCACAACCTGTTTCATTTCCGTATCAATCAAATTTAAATCCATTCCACTCATCCAGGGAGCTAAAAAGCTATCTTGAAAATCTGTAAAAAATTGTTTAGCCGATTTTAAAAACTGCAAAGAGGACCTAATCACAGAGCTGATTGAAAAGAGGCCATAGAGGTCTGTATGCACTAAGGGGTTGTTTTTTAAGAAACAGTAGCGATTAAAACTATCAAAAGATCCCAATAAATCAGGAGTTGTCCACCGTCCTTCAGAGGGAATGTAAGAGCGTTTTCCAAAGTAAATAAAGCCGGTCTCCTCATCGATGCGCTTGCTGCTAAAACGCCAAGGAGAAAGAGCTTTTTCTATTTTTTCTCCCGCAGCATTATATAAACTCTCTTCTCCATACGCTGTGTACTGATAATACTCTTCAACTTTTCCAGTGCTTAAATCGATTAACACGCAAATAGATCCTTGATGGTCATGCAAAGGAATATAGGTTTTTCCTTCTTTTTCTATTGCAATGCTCGCTCCAATCTCAGCTCCTAATCCCTGACCTAAAATACGCAGCTCGTTCCAGTTGCCATTTTCATCCACGCTTCCAATCTCTTTATCCCCATCGTAGATAAAATAAAGCATTTTGGTTAAAACCCAAGCCCCATTTTCTTTTTCCATTGTTCGTTTAGCAAGGCGGCGGTTGAAAGCATCATATTGATAAAGAGAGAGGGTTTGCTCCTTCTCTACACCAAGCAACCTTCCTAAGGCATCGTAATGATAATAGGTGCGATCTTCCCCTTTTTCTTCAAAAAGAAGATTGCCGTTCACATCATATCCATAGGTTTTATCCTTGATCTTGACCACTTGATGCTTTTCGTTGAAACGATAAGCCTCATCCCCTTTACGCATCCTATTGCCAAAACTATCGTAAGCGTATTGAATCTTATTTTTTCCCTCTTCTACAATCAATTGATGAAGTCCGTCATAGCTAAATTGTCTTTTTTCTTTAACACCTAAATACTGCGTGTAAAGAAAGTCGATATTTCCCTTAGAGTTGTAGGCATTTTCGGGAATGATCTCGGAATAAAAAGGAGATGTAATCTCTATTAAACGCCCTCTGGCATCATAGTTATAATGGACCTTTCCAATAGAAAAAGGCAGAGTGTGCACAAGAGGCAAGCCCTTATCATTATACGCATCATAAGCATAACTATATAAAACTTCTGCATCACTGCCAATACGTTCAATTAACCGCAGGAAAGAACAATCATAAGAGTAGCGAATAGCACTTTCATCGGGCAGAACAGTCTCTATCTTTCTGCCTTGCGCATCATACTTATAGCGCATTGTAAAGCCATTTCCCAACTTTTCATAAACAATCTTATCTAAAAGGGTATATTCACGCAGCGTAGTATTTTGATAGATCTCATCTTCAATGCGCACAGCCCTATCTCCCTCATCATAAAAATAAGCATAGGAAAAGGATTGATCGGAAGCAAAAAGTCTTTGTAACCTTCCCTTTTCATCATACTCATGATGCAGCTCTACTCCATCCGGCTTTATAATAGCTTCAAGCTGTTCTAAATCGTTATAATGATATAAAGTGATCCTCTCTGCTTCCTGATCGGCAAATTCCACAAGCTTTTCTACCTTTCCATGCAAGCCATATTCCCAACGCGTCTTTGAAGTGCGATAGGGAGTTTTTAGCCGCTCTTCCAATTTATTGCCAGCAGCGTCCAGAACCATCTCTTGCTCAAAGTATAAATGACCAAAAGGAGATCTCTTTTCTATTTTCACAAGATGGCCTAAAGCATTTTTAGTCTGAATCATCAACTCCCCTTCCTGATCTGCAAAGGTGCTCTGTCTTACATTTTGATCAAAAACATCTTTAACAAACTCGTCCATTTGAGAGGCATAGGGAGTGGGATTTTCTTCTTGATCAGCTGAAAGCACATATTTTTCACCACCACTTCCCTCAATGTGGGCAGCCATTACCTTTTGTCGATCATCCCTTTCATAGCGCACGCGTTTAAATTTTTCTTTGCCTGCAGAAAGCCATTCAACTATTTCATGGATCTCTCCCAAAGCATCATAACTAAAATTTTGAACGCAAGAAGTTCCGTCCATTTCCCTTATCAATGCACTCAAGCGACCCGTGGCATCATAAGTTAAAAGATCCATCTCACCAGATGCATGCACTCTCGCCACTTCATGAAAAACATCATAGCTCGCTTTCTCACTGCTAAGGAGGGATCCCCCTTTATCGTAAAGATTGATCTCAAGAGGACGTCCCCATCCATCCCTTTGATAGCTCTTTTCAAGACCTTTGCTGATTTCTTTTTTTAACGTCCCATCTAAATTATATTGAAAGTAAGACTCTATGCCGCTAGGGGTGCGCATATAAATAGGTTTTCCCCTTGCATTGTAGGCAAATTTTGTCTCATTTCCTTGAGCGTCCCGGCTTAAAACTAAATGGCCTAAAGCATTATAGAAGCGATCACTAACGGGCACAATTTTCTCTCCATGGGGGCTAACAATCGCCGGTTGCGTGATTGAAGTGATACGCCCAAGCCCATCCAAAGTATAAGAGGTGTTGTTACCCGTCTCATCACGATCTGCAACCTTTCTTCCCATCGGATCATAACTTTCACTGCTCACCAACACTTTTCCCGTGGAATCACTATGAATGCGCTGAAAGGGCCTTCCCATATAATCAAATACTGTGACAATTTCAATGCCACTATGCAAGTCAATCGCATTTTTTGTCCCACTTCCATAGCTGAGCAAGATCTCTTTTCCCTCTTCCCCTTTTGTGTATAGCAACCGTCCATTGCCATCATATTGCGCTTCAGCTACCCGCCTGCACGAACCAAAGGCATCGCACTGATCACTTTGAATCAACTGGCCTTGAGCGTTATAGATGTGAATGAGCGTTTTTCCGCTCAAAAGCTCACCTGTTTCCATATTCAAATGAAGCTCTTCTACAATTCTGGGGAGACCGCGTAGATGTCCCTGATCAGTCAATGTCATACGGCTGATATGGCGCTGTGTAACATGCACTAACTCTTGAATGTCATCGCCTGTGCCATCATCTACAATTGTTTCGATCAAAATGCCATCTTCATCATAAATAAACCCTTCGCGTCTATATAAACCAGAAGAGCCCTTTTTTTTAAGGGCTAACTGTCCCAGCAGGTTGTAGTCATATTGTGTTACATTGCCATTGTCCTCATACTCTTCCAGTAAATGGTGCCCCTCTTTTGAATAAGTATAAAATTTAGAATAGCTTTCATGACTATTTGGGGACTCTCCTGATAAATTTCCCTTCAAAGTCTCTTGAATAAGATGGTTTTGATCATCGTAAAGATAAGCTGTCTCTAAAAGAATAGCCCCTGAGCCATCTTCTAAAAGATAGGTGGATAAAAGATCTCCCTTCCAAAAATAGTGCTCTTTTTTCAAAATAGCAGACAATTCAGGCTTTAGCCATCTCATTAGGGATTGACTCTCTGCATAAGTAATGGTGCGCATTTTAAGTGTTTCGGGATCATATTCATATAAAGTAGGCACTCCATTTCCATCTACTACAAGCGTATAGTCCTCTCCATAATAAAATTGAGAGACAACCACAGCAGAGCCATCTTTTGCTGCCGGAGCTTTTTGTAGGGCTACTTTTCCAATGCGTGCATCATAGGGAGAATCAATTAAAACAAGATGGTCCCCCATCTGATTTTCCCCTAATTGATAATAAACATTTTCAATATAAGTGCCCATTTGATTGGATTTTTTAGAAATCAAAGGAAGTCCTGTAACGGGGTGGGAAACGTATTCATATTCAACAGAGGAGCCATCCGGCTTTTTAACAGAAGCAATTAAACCCTTTTCTAGATCATACACGTAGCGTCTTCCATCATGGGTGGTGACTGACCAATGGTCTCCCTTAGGAGAGGAGCGGAAGGTCACTGAGCCGTACACTATTCCTGTAGGGCCTATCACTTTAATGGAGGGAGAGAATTCAAAATCTGTACGAAGAGTTAAGCCCATTTTTTCTTCACGCGGGTCTTTGCCCTCTAACTGAAGGGGTTTCCAATGCCAGCCGCCAAATTCAATCGCTTCGGAGTTTTTTCCCAATTGATGTGTTAACCGCACAGCAAGAGGCCCTTTTAATTCAATTCCCTGCTCAGTTTCTGTATAAAAACCCATAATAGGATGGACACCAAAAGCTGTTGTAGAAGGAGGAAGGGGTGTGATATGAGCTTTGAGCGAGGTAAAACAGACCAAAACGGTTAAGAACAAAAGAATTATTATTTTTTTTCTCATTATTTAAATCCGTTATTGCAAACTATATTCTAACTAATTTAGTGTATATAGGCAACTACGTTAAGGACTTAAAGGTTAAAAGTGGTTCATACAATTGATTTATCCGCTTATCACGATCCTGTATGGGTGCGGCTCACAGACTGTGGAAGATTTGAGCAGAGGCAAATAGATCCTTTGCAAGAACCTATTTTTGAATTTGTTGTCTCAGGAATGGGGGAAGCTGTGCGCGTTGAAATTGTAAATCAAAAAACAGGATCTGTAGAAAGACTCTATTTTGAATAAAGAGACTGCCCAAGCTAACTAATGATGAAGAAAAGCTAACCGCAGAGCCGCAAAGTACGCTGAGGAAGCGCAGAGAAGAGAAGGGGATGAGACTCAACGATAAGAACGATAGGAAAAATTTAAAAGAATATTGATAGATTATCTTTATCTGTTATCGAAATGAAGGAACCTTTTTCTTCTTCCATCGTTCTTATCAGA
>CALBHK010000169.1 GCA_937894565.1 uncultured Chlamydiae bacterium | reverse complement strand
CTCTTCCGATCTCGCAAAAGAACCAGGCTGTACAGTTATTAATGGACTTGGAAGTTCAAGACCATATTAGTCGTAAAGTGGATTGGAACACCAATGACTTTGACCTTGCAGATAGTATTAGCCAGATGGCAGAACACTTTATTACGGCTATTACCAGTTTGAAGGATACCGTTGATCAGTTCGAAACACTGTTCCCTAATGTAGCCAACCTTAAGCAAGGTTTGCAAAGTTACGCAGGCAAAGTCACTGAAAGTAACTACATCGAGAAAGTTGAGTATTTACTGAATAACAGTGACGATTTTAATAACGCAATTCATGCTATTTTAAAGGCTCAGAGCTTTATTAAAAAGAACTTCCCTAAAGTCAAAGTGTTCAAACGCTTTGTTGAAGATGTTCATAATGAGCTAAGTAAAGCCGATCGCACCGACAAAAATATTGAAGAAGCTCATGAAGAGTTTAACCGCTTATTTAAGCAAGATATGGTCAAAAACTTTGCCAGCTTGCAACAGCAAGTTCAAGTCGTCAAAGATGCCTACTACAAACTGATAAAAACAGCCGCTGCGGGCATGACCCATGAATATCAGCTCCTCAGTGGCAAAATTGACGCTGTATTGCGTGATTTAAAGAGTCATTATCCCGCAGAGCCTAATGTACATATTAAGTCGAAATTAGATACACTTAAAAGTTACGCCAGTAAGCGGGTGATCTCTGATGTCTCATTGGAGTACAGTATTACTTGCTCAAAATGTGGCTTTTCATTGTCGGATATATTGAACTACACCGCACAAGCACCTCTTAAAGAGAATGAGCTGGCTATTCTGCAAAGTGGCTTTATATCTGAAGTACCTAAACCTGAAATCACGCCACAGCCTAATAGCTCCGAATCAGTATCTATAGCATCGCCAGCACCTAAAAAGCCAAGAAAGGTGACGTTCAGCATTTCGAAACGCATCATGACCGTACAAGAGTACAAATCGTTGCTCACCAGTCAGCTAACGGCACTGGCGGCAGCTAAACTTGATGATGAAATTGAATTAGAAATAGAAGGAATTTAAGCGCATGAAATTAGCAGACCACGTAGACAGCCTTAGAGGGCTAATTGAAAGTGCTTTCGATAAACAATTTGCCCGTTTGGGCTTTGGTAAAAGCAAACAGATAGATAGTGATAAGCTGCCTGAAGACATACAAGCCAAACGCCAACGCTTTGTCGCGATGTTAGAAAACCATATCGGTGAAACTGGCTGTTATGAGAGTGCCCGTGAAAAGCTGATTGATGAGTTGACCTTTACGCTCTTTAATCGTTTGGCAGCCATCAAGGTCATGGAAGCAGCCAGCCTTTTTCCACCTATATTAACCAAACAAAAAGAGCATGGTGATCGCTCGTTTGGCCATAAAGCATGGCTGGAAATCAATCCGCATATGCGTGAGGAAGAGCTTGACGGCATCCGTGACTATGTAAAAGTCGCCTTTGATGAGTTGGGCCAAACATTAACGCTTTACAGTAAAGCCTATCCCTATGCGTTATTGCCAGATGCCATCAGTCTAAATGACATCATTGATGCGTTTAATGCAGTAGAGCAAGACACCCAAGTAGGAAGTGAGATTTGGCTAAGTGATGATGTATTGGGCTGGATGTACGAAAGCTATAATAATTCAAAGAAAGAAGAGTTTAAAAGGGCGCAAAAAGAAGAACAGGCAAAAGTAGAATACAAC
Organism: uncultured Chlamydiae bacterium; assembly: GCA_937894565.1. Taxonomy (GTDB): domain Bacteria; phylum Chlamydiota; class Chlamydiia; order Chlamydiales; family CALBHK01; genus CALBHK01. Next base: position 2,658 of record CALBHK010000169.1, on the reverse strand, counting down.
AAGGTTTCTTTGCAGTCGCAGGTTTATACCCCACGCTGGGTGGTGCAGTTTTTAATCGAAAACTCGCTGGGTAAATTGTATTTGGAGATGTACCCAGACTCCGAGATCAAGCGTCGTTATAAAATCGCTAATGTGCCAGAGTCTCAAACCCGCACAATCAAGCCTCTACACGAGGTACGCACAATTGACCCCGCCTGTGGCTCGGGTAACTTTTTACTTTATGCCTTCGATTTTTATTACGAGTTATATCTCGATCAAATCGAGAACTACGATGCGGATTACGAAAAGAAAGATATTCCCAAACTCATTATTGAAAACAACCTTCACGGTATTGATCTTGATGATCGTGCAGTACAGCTTGCTCAGTTGGGCTTATATATTAAAGCTAAGAAAAAGCGTCGAACAATTGGGGAGCTGAATTTTAGAGTCGTCTCTTCTGACTTTTACTTGCCAGAATACAACGAAGTGCGCCATATCTTTAAGCAAGGCTCAGGGATAGAGCGTAATCAACAAGAATTGATTGAAAAAATCTGGAACGATCTGAAATTCGCATATAAGTTTGGTTCATTGGTGCATATTGATGAGCAGTTGAATAAACAATTACATCACATCGAAAAGCGTGCGGTATATGATCTATTTGCTGCAGCTGAGCTGACCGAACATAAAGACTTTGCGGTTAATTTCTTTGCCAACTTAACCAAAGCAGTCGAACAATATGCCCGTACAGGTAGCAATACGTTTTTAAGCAGTAAAACGCGTGATGCGATTACCTTTCTTGAGTTGCTAACGACTGAATACGATGTGGCAACTGCTAATCCGCCATATACCGATAGTGCTGACTTTGGCCCTGAGTTGAAGGAATTCATCGAAGATAATTACAAGAAGCCGTACAAGTTCAATACTAACCTTTATGCAACTTTCATAAAAAGATGCTGCGAATTAACCAGCTCGGATGGCAAGGTTGCAATGGTTCACCCTCCAACATTTATGTATATCAAGACATTTGAGGATGTTCGAAAGTACATGGTTGATAACACTGGTATTGATTTGTTTGTCGAGTGGGGATACTTAGGTATGTTCCATCCGTCCGCACGAGTTGATTCGGCGATGTATGTGTTGGATAAGGACAAAAAAGAAACTGAATCAAGCTTTATCAAACTTAATAATATTTATGAAGGCAAGCGCTACGAAGCTTTCATTGAAGCCTTTAGTTGTCTCCTTGATGGTGTTGAACATAGTAATAATTACACTATCCCGCAATCCAAACTCAAGATCATTAAATCTTGGCCATTCATCTATTGGATATCTAATGAGTTTCGAGCGAAATTCCAAGAAGACTCAGTAAAGGACATTCTTAAAAATTGTCAAGGTTTAGCAACAGCGGATAACAATAGATTTCTTAGATTTTGGTGGGAATTAGCGTATAAATATGACTATATAAATATTAATCACTGGCCTCCATACGCTAAAGGTGGTCCATTTAAAAAGTGGTCTGGAAACTTATGGCTGCATGTAGATTGGCTGAATGATGGGGAGTCTATTAGAAGATTTACTGATGAGAACGGTAAACAACGCTCCAGAACTCAAAATGAAAGCCTGTATTTTAAAGAAGGTATCACATATTCTGCTAGTGGCTCAAAAGGTCCTTCATATAGATTATTGCCTAAAGGCTGTATATTTGATGTTGGTGGTAGTTCAATATTTGCAATAAAGAAGTTTAAAAATAACGAATATGCTCTAGCACTATTTAATTCAAAGTTTGCTAGCTATGTTATTGACTGCCTAAACCCTACTGTTAACAAGCAAGTTGGTGACGTAGAAAGAATTCCATTCTTGATTCCCAATATAGGTACAGAAAAAACTATTACTGAGTTGTCACGCAGAAATATAGAGTTGTGTCATTATATTGACTCTAAGAGCGTCATTGAAGGAAGCTTTACAAATTCTCCATTACATGCAAATTCAGGTTACGACTGGAACAAGTTGATTCGAAATTACTTGAATGATGAGAACTATCTAAAAACACATGTGTTTATTAACGAATCGATAATAAACAATGATTTTTTTAATGTTTACAATCTCAGTCAAAAGGATGTCAATATTCTTCTTTGTCAAGAAGGAGAGATTATAGGTGGGCTGCCTGTTTTTTCCGAAGCTAGGGATGCCTATCTTGCTGAAAGTAAAGCAACCAAAAACTTCTCTCTAGATATCATTAGTGGTTACATTAAGTCACTCCCAATCAAAGAGTTCACTGCCGACGAGCGCGAAGTTATTGAAAGCGGCTTCCCATCACTTTACCAAAGCAACAACGATCTAGAAGAATTTTGCATTCGCCATCAAGTTAACCCTATCAATGTCTGGTACTGGTTTAAACAAAGTAACGTGATACCAAAGCAGCGGATGAATACGCTGGCCATGGAGTTTTTGGCCGACATGATCCGTGAAATTTTGATGGAAGATGAAGACGGCATCATCCCGCTAGTACCCAATGCTGGGGAAAAGGTATTGCTCGACCGCATCGAAGAAAAGTTCCTAGAGAAAGGGTTTAGTACCGCACAGTACTCAAGTTTTGACTCAGTATTAGGCCGCCCAATCCATGAATACATTAATAAGTATTTCTTTGCGGAACTTTCCGATCATTTAAATCTATTTATGTAT
>CALBHK010000168.1 GCA_937894565.1 uncultured Chlamydiae bacterium | reverse complement strand
GATTTTTTAAAGTGGAATTTTTATAAAAAGATTTTTTAATTTGAAAAAACTTAGCTGAGGGTTTTATCCTGCCTATCCTGCCGGCCGAAGGACGATCCTGCCCATCCTGTTTCTCTTCTTCTTCTTCTTCTTGTATTCTGTAAACAGGATCGGAATCGATAATGGGATCTTGCAGCGCCTCTGCCTGCTTTAACAATTGCTCTAGATCATCTTCAATCTCTCTTACTTGAATCTCTTCTTTTGGCCCTTCGATTTCTTTCTTTATTGTATTTGTTTTCTCTGAGACTTTTGCTTGCTCTTCTTGTATTTCCTCTTCTATAAAAATCTTGAAAACAAGATCTTGGATTTCCAGGCAATCTCCGGCATAGACTTTGCGCTTTCCAAAGGGCAGGCGGTTTAAGCTGACAAAAGGATCCTGTGCTTTATTAATGGCTACGTACTTATTATCACTACCCCGTTCAAACACAACATGTTCATCTTCTAATTCAGGAAAATAAACAGATGCTTGCGGGGCTGATCCAATAATCAACTTTATAAATGGTTTAGAGTGAGAAAGTCTAAGAGTTTGCATCCTGTCACTATCTACTTTTTGCATCTACAATAGTGCACTTCCCATAAAAAAACCATAGCAATTTATAGAAGGTTATCTTAGAATCAAACATCATACCGAACGTGATTGAAAAATTGGAATTTTGACAAGGAGGCTGCACAAATTTTTTATCTGGAGCGAATGACCATTGCCTTAAGGCAAGGCATGAGTGAAGGTAAAAATTTTGATGCAAAACCAACGTTGTCAAAAACCAATTTTTCAATCATGTTCGGTATAAATACTGTTGATAATAATGATGATAATAAAGGAGATTGCACATGGGTTTTTTCTCGCTTTTTGATCCAGCTCCCCGTGCTCCTCCTATTCAAGATAAAAATGTCATTGATAAAAATTTCAAGTATTGGAGATGGCGTACTTTTTATTCGATGTTTATCGGGTATGCCGTTTTTTATTTTACTCGTAAAAGTTATGCTTTTGCCATGCCTTTATTAAGCGAAGAGTTGGGCTATGATAAAGCTCAACTGGGCAGTCTTGCTACTGTTTTATTTTTAACTTATGGGTTCTCAAAATTTATCAGCGGAGTATTATCCGATAAGTCTAATCCGCGCTATTTTATGTCTGTAGGGTTGATTATAACAGGTATTTGTAATATTTGTTTTGGACTCTCCTCATCTCTATTGTCTTTTGCTATTTTTTGGGGAATTAACGGCTGGTTCCAGGGACATGGCTGGGCCCCAATTGCACGCTTACTGACTCATTGGTATTCTACAAATGAAAGAGGGAGCTGGTGGTCTTCCTGGAATGTTTCCCACAATGTAGGGGGGGCATTAATTGCCATTATTGTGGGCTTTTCAGCCTATCATTGGGGCTGGCGGTGGGGGTTTTTTGTCCCAGGAATCATTAGTATTGGGGTGGGCCTTTTTTTAATGAACCGTTTGCGCGATACGCCCCAATCCATTGGTTTGCCATCGGTTGAAGAGTGGAGGGGAGATCATTCAGGCAATAGTGGATTTAAAAACAACGAAGAAGAGCTCTCCACAAAACAGATCCTGTTTGAGTATGTGTTAAATAATAAGTGGATCTGGCTTTTAGCGATTGCCTATTTTTTTGTGTATGTGGTGCGTACCGCTTTAAACGATTGGAGTGTCCTCTATTTGAAAGAGGTAAAAGGATACGATTTGGCAACAGCCGGAGCCGCTGTATTTATGTTTGAATGCGGGGGATTTATTGGCAGCCTGGCGGCAGGATTTGGTTCGGATTGGCTTTTTGGGGGCAAAAGAGGCCCTGTTAATGTCCTTTTTTCTTTTGGATTGGTGCTTTCTGTGATTGCTTTCTGGTGCGTGCCCATTGGTTATTCTATATTAGATTTTGTATCGCTCTTTTTTATCGGTTTTTTTGTCTTTGGACCTCAAATGTTGATCGGGATTGCTGCTGTAGAAGCTTCGCATAAAAAGGCGGCCTCCACTGCATCTGGATTTGCGGGGTGGTTTGCCTATTTTGGAGCTGCTTTTACCGGCTATCCTTTAGGGAAAATTGCAGATAGTTATGGTTGGAATGGCTGTTTTCAATTTTTAATTGGATGTTCCGTTGTAGCCATGCTTCTGTTGATTCCGACAGTCATTAAAGAGCGAAAAGCTCAAAAAAGCGAAACGCAGTTGGCTTAATTTAAAACTCAGGTTAATATGTGTATACACCTTCACCTTCATTCTCAATACTCTATTTTGGATGCGCTTCCGTCTGTTAAGGAGATAGCTAAGCGAGCATCTCACATGCAGATGCCGGCTGTGGCTTTAACTGATCATGGCAATTTATATGGTGCGGTAGAATTTTACATGGCCTGTCAGTACGAGAAAGTCAAGCCCATTATTGGATGCGAATTTTATGTAGCGCCTCGTTCGCGTTTAGAGAAGTCTAAAATGCCGCATGAAAGTGCTGCTTACCATTTAACTGTACTGGCCATGAATTTAGAGGGCTATCATAACCTTTGCAAGCTCTCTTCTTTAGCTTTTTTAGAAGGGATGTATTACCACCCAAGAATTGATGAAGAGCTCTTGGCTACCCATGCAGGCGGTTTATTGGCTTTTTCAGGCTGTGCGCGTTCTTTAGTCAGCTCTCATGCTGCAAGAGGAGATAAGGAACAAGCTATGCAGACTATTGAGCGGTATCAAAATTTCTTTAATGGCAATTACTATATCGAGTTGCAGCGTCATCGCATGAAGGAAGAAGATAGGCATGCCGATTATCCTCAGGTAGAAACCTGGCTGGAACAGCTCTATAGGGACGAGATGGACAAGCAAGATCGCATTAATGCTTGTTTAATAGAAATAGCAAAAGAGAAATCGATTCCTCTTGTAGCCACCAATGATGTGCATTATTTGGATAGGAACGATTGGAAAGCACACGAAATTTTACTCAATATTCAATCAGGAGAGCCTTGTGAAATTTGGGAAAATGACTCTTTAGGAAATCCAAAATTTCGCAAAGCCAATCCAAAAAGACGCGTCTATGCTTCGCATGAGCTTTATTTTAAATCCAAAGAGCAGATGCAAGAGCTTTTTAGCGATTTGCCGCAAGCAATTGAAAACACCTATAAAATTGCCGAACAATGTAATGTCGAGTTAGATTTTAAGACCAAGCATTATCCCATTTACCTGCCGCCCTCCCTGCAAAAAAATTTTACGGAACAGGAGAGGAAAAAGGCAGTGGAGGCCTTTTTGTGGGATTTATGCGAGAAGGGGATTGCGCAGCGTTATACCCAGGAGCGGTTAGAAAAAGTTAAAGAGTTTTTTCCGGATAAAGATCCTCTAGAAGTTGTTAAAGAGCGTTTAGCTTATGAGATGAGTGTGATTATTCCAAAGGAAATGAGCGATTATCTTTTGATTGTTTGGGATTTTATTCATTGGGCAAAATATCAAGGCATTCCGATGGGGCCGGGAAGAGGTTCGGGAGTGGGTTCCATTGTACTTTATTTAATTGGCGTTACAGACATCGAGCCTATTCGTTTTTCTCTCTTTTTTGAGCGGTTTATTAATCCGGAGCGTATTTCCTACCCCGATATCGATGTGGACATTTGCATGGACCGTAGGGGAGAGGTGATTAATTATACTTTGAACAAATATGGAAAAGGCAACATCGCTCAAATTATCACTTTTGGCACGATGAAGGCTAAAATGGCCTTAAAAGATGTTGGAAGGGTGCTCAGCGTGCCATTAGCCAAGGTAAATGAAGTGGCTAAACTGGTGCCGGAAGATTTAAATATCACGTTAGAAAAAGCTTTAGAGAAAGATTTAGATCTGCGCGCTCTTTATGAAAGCGATGAAGAAGTGAAGCGTATCATTGACATAGGGCAGATTTTAGAAGGGACCATTCGTTCTACGGGGATTCATGCGGCAGGAATTATTATCTCTGGCGAGCCTTTGATGGAATATATTCCCATTTGTTTGGCAAAAGACAGTGATCTGCTTGCTACCCAATATTCTATGAAGCCTGTTGAGGCTGCCGGCATGCTTAAAGTGGATTTTTTAGGCTTAAAGACGTTAACCAGTATTCAAAAATGCGTGGACGGCATTCGGGAATCTAAGGGCATTAACATTGATTGGATCAATTTGCCTTTAGATGATGAGAAGACTTTCGAATTATTAAATCAGGGGAAAACCAGTGGGGTGTTTCAGTTAGAATCTGCAGGCATGCAAGATCTAGCTCGTCATTTGCATTTGGATCGTTTTGAAGAAATTATCGCTGTGGGGGCTCTCTATCGTCCAGGTCCTATGGATATGATTCCTTCTTTTATTAACCGCAAGCATGGTCGAGAGCCTATTGAATATGATCATCCATGGATGGAAAAAATTCTTTCTGAAACATATGGAATCATGGTTTATCAAGAGCAGGTGATGCAGATTGCCCAAGAATTGGCTAATTATAGTTTAGGCGAAGGGGATGTGTTGCGACGTGCGATGGGGAAAAAAGATGCGCAGCAGATGGGAAAAGAGAGAGAGAAATTTGCTGCAGGTTGTTTGCAAAATGGCATTGATGGAGAGAGTTCGGGACGTATTTTTGATAAAATGGAAAAATTTGCAGCTTATGGATTTAATAAATCGCATGCTGCGGCTTATGCGTATCTCTCTTATGTGACAGCTTATTTAAAAGCGAACTATCCAAAGGATTGGATGGCAGCCCTCATGACTTGTGATCAGAATGACCTTTCTAAAGTGGGCAAGATCATCCGAGAGGCGCAATCAATTGGAATTGCGATTTTACCTCCTGATGTGAATGAAGCGGCAGCCTTTTTTATTGCAACGGATAAGGGAATTCGGTTTGCTCTTTCGGCCATTCGCGGCATTGGCAGTGGTGTTGTAGAGGCGCTTATTGAAGAGAGAAAGAAAAAGGGGCCTTACCGTTCTCTTTATGATTGCATTCAGCGTATTGATACAAAAAAGGTAGGCAAAAAAGCATTGGAATCTTTATGTGAATCAGGGGCTTTTGATTTTACCCTCTGGTCAAGAGAGGCGTTGAGGGTAAGTGTAGAACCTATGTTTGAGGTGGCTCAGCGTCAAAAGAAGGATAAAGAGGGTGGTTATCTATCACTTTTTGATAAGATAGAGAGTGATGGGAGCGATCGTTTTAAAGAAGCTCCCAAAGTGATCGCAAAGAGTCGCCAAGAGGTTCTTTTGAAGGAAAAGGAGCTTTTGGGATTTTTCTTAACAGGCCATCCTATGGATAGCTATAAAAATATTTTAGCGCGTTTATCCTGTGTGGCGTTATATAAAGCAATCGATTTACCCTCTGATGCTGTGTTTCGCAGTGCTTTTATTGTGGAAGGGGTGAATGTGCGTTTTTCGGCAAAATCGCAAAAAAAGTTTGCTATTTTGCAAATTAGCGATGGCATGGTGAGTTATGAATTGCCCATTTGGCCGGAAATGTATGAAGAGCATTCCCATTTGCTGCTTGAAAATCAGCTTCTCTATGCGGTATTAGCGATTCAAAACAAAGAGGACGATCTTAAATTGAGCTGCTTTTGGTTGAGTGATCTCTCTCGTGCTAATGAGCAGACAATTGTAGAGTGCGATCTTGCTTATGATAAGGCAAAGCAGTCTCAGGCGCGCTCTCAAGCTTGGAAAAAAGGAGAGAAAAAGAAGGTGGAGACACAGAAAACAGAAAAAATAGAGACTGTGAAAAAATCTATTTTAGTGAAAATGCAAATTAATGGGGAGCTGATCTCTTTGTCTGATATTTTGGAGTTGAGAGACATTTTTGAAAAAAGCCGAGGGGATACGCCTATTGATTTGAACTTTCTCACACAGGGCGGTTTGAACGCTACGGTTAAAATTGCTAAGGATTGGGGAGTAGATGCAGAGCGCTTAATGGTGCATCTGCCTAAGAAAGAGTGGCTGATTTCGGTGTTAACCTGAGTTTTGAGTTGTTAAATTCCTAAAAACAACGTGCACGCTGCTGACATGCAGGCCTGTATGACTGGTAATATCTCGGACAATTGATTCCTGGACCTCTTCTGATTTTTGAGGGATGGAGAGTCCATATTCGATGCTTAAGCTAATTTTAACTGAGACAGAGTGGTTTTTGCTGTTTTGTTCAATAGAGATAGCAGAGCGTTTATCGCCAGTTTCTCTGCCAAAAAGAGAGCTCATGAACTTGCCCTCAACCAATGAGACGCCGGCAATTGAGGCGATGCAGTTTTGGACAATGGATTGAAAGACGCCATCTTCGATGTCGCGGCTGTAGGTAGTTTCGGGAAGATTAATTTCTCGTTCATCAAGATTGAGGTTGAATAGTTTTCTGAACTCTTGCATAAAATCCTCTTATTTAATCAGTAAATCATATTAACATTGAGCTGTATTATACCCAAATAACTGGTTTTTTTAAAGTTATTTTTAATATTGACCTGATGAAAATTTATTTATATACTCTGTCCAGTTGAAAGCTGGAAACTTATCGGAGAAATAGATGTTTAATTTTTTAGTAGCATTGTTAATGCTTACAACATCGTCGCTTGTTGCGATGGATGGCCCTCTGATGGCAGAAGAAGAAGTGGCGCTTGAGCAAGCTTTATCTGAAATGACCGAAGAAGAGCGTGAAAAAGCATTGCTTTATCTTCAATTAGATTGGAAAAAAGATGGAACATATAAGTTTTCTGACTCAAATTCCACATTATCTTTGCCTTTTGGGTATCGACTTTTAATAGGGGATGAGGCTAACAAGTCCTTATCACTTAGAGGAGAGCCTGAAGAAGAGTTTTTGGAAGCAATTGTTTATTGCGACTTTAGTGATGACATGATTATGTTTGAGCGTTCAGAAAAGGGATATGTGACATTAGAAGATTGGGAAGAAATTAAGCCCAAGGAACTTTTGGAGTCCATCATTAAAAATACAGAAAAATCAAATAAAACGCGCTTTCATAATGGCGTAGAAGAAATCCATGTTTTGGGTTGGGTAAAAGAGCCCACTTTAGATAAAATGACAAACACTGTGTACTGGGCTATTGAAGCGCAAAGCGATGGAGATTTCTTTATAAATTCTGTGGCCCTTAAACTCGGCAGAGAAAGTTATGAGACGATCAATTGGATATGTAGTAAAGATTCTTATATGTCATCTGCTGAGCATTTAGATGAGATGCTGCGTGCGCATAGTTTTGATCCGGGCTTTCGATACGAAGATCATACAACAGATGATAAAATTGCCAAACTCGGAATTGCTGCGTTAGTGACCGCATCTGTTGGCGGAAAGATAATTAAGGCGGGGGGTTTTTTATTTTTTTTAAAAAAGATTTTCGGATTTGTCCTAGCTGGGTTAGCAGCTATTTTCTATAAAGTTAAAAGCTTTTTTGGAACAAAAAACAAGTAGAGCAATTCTATTGAAATTGAAAAATTAAGGATATAGTGTTTTGCCTGGGCCGTGAACACGGCCAAAGCGGGTAGCCCCACGTGTAAACGTGGGGTTGGATTCAGTTTAAAGGTTCGAGTCGTGAATAGATCG
>CALBHK010000167.1 GCA_937894565.1 uncultured Chlamydiae bacterium | reverse complement strand
GCGCTCTTCAGGGGATAGTTTTTGGATTTTCGCCGATAGCTGTTGTTCAAAAGAGAGAGCTCTGTTGTCAGTTACAATTGAATGGGTTTCATCGGCTAGATGCAGTCGAGGAGGGTAAATAATTCCCATTGTAGATAGGAAGATAAAAAAAACTGTTGCTAAAAAAAAAATATTTTTTCATACACTCTCAAAAAGTAATCTCAACCAAACGTTAAGGAGTTAGATTGTGAAGTTTTTATTGAAAGTAATAGTATTCTCTTCTTTTGTTTTTTTCAACCAATTTGTTGTAGCAAATGAAGTTAACAAGCCTTGTCAACATGTTGTATGTCAAGAAGGCCTTGTTCAAGTTAACAGGGAAGATCTTATGTTCACCGATCATGGTCTATTTTTGTTAGTCGGTGTAGAAGCTATGCCTGTTTCGTCTCTGTTTGTTCAAGATGGAAATTATTTTATATGCTATTTTGGGGTCTGGCAATGTAGATTTTGTGGTAGGATGAACGGAGATTGTGGGGTTATTTGCTGGGAGTGTGGAAAACATAGATACGAATAGTCTAAGTAGAGCTAAGAGAGAGTCTTTGACTCTCTCTTAGCGCAAGTAACAGATGGTTTTGAAGCTCTGCGTTTCCTTTGCGGCTCTGCGGTTAATTCCTCTCCTCTCCTCTCCTCTAGATCGGAAATGTGATGCCTTCTTTTTTAAGAAGTTTCGGAAGCTTTAAAATCCACTCGTTGACGATACTCTCTGTTTTTTTTGCAACAGCTTCTCCAACAGACCGTGCTTTTTCTTTGGTTGCATTTAGTATGGCAAATCGATTAGATATTTTTTGTATTCCCCCTGTTGTTTTGATCTCTTTTAAAGTTAATAAAATATCTTCTTCTTTAAATTTACCTAAAACTTGTTCACAACATTCAATTCTATAGGCTTTATTTAGAATTTTTATAAGCGATCTCCATATTTTTTGTTTTTTTTCTGTTGAAATTTGAGTTTCTGTAAATGACTCTAATTCATTTATAGAGTTATTAAAAACAGGTCTTAATGATTTTCTAACTGCTTCCGGGGATTTAAAAATTTTCTTAGAGAGTTCCTGTCGAGGACCTATTGGAGAGGTCGTATCCATTGGTTCTCCTTAATTTTTTTTACTCCTGTATTGTAGCGCAGCAGCTTACATGTTGTGAAATAGAATTTTATCCCTATTGATCATTACTGAGATTTGTGACAAAATCGGCATCTATAGTTTAAGCAAGAGAGTTTATGAATGCAGTCAGTGTAAATCAGCTATCTGTAAATTATGATAAAACTCCCGTTTTATGGGACCTCTCTTTCTCAGTTCCCAAAGGCATTTTTACAGGCATCATCGGACCTAATGGCGCAGGCAAAAGCACTTTAATTAAAACTCTATTAGGTTTAATCACTCCTATTTCAGGAAAGGTGCTCTTTTTTGATAAGCCCCTTGCAACCTTGCGTCAAAAAATAGGTTATATGCCCCAAAGAGAGAGCATTGATTGGGATTTTCCCATTTCCGTTTTAGACCTCGTTTTAATGGGACGCTATGGAAAGCTTGGTCTTTTTCGACGGCCAAGAAGAGCTGATAGAGATGCTGCCCTATCTGCACTAGAAACTGTAGGCATGGAAAATTATGCACAGCGTCAAATCAGCCAGCTCTCAGGCGGTCAACAGCAGCGTGTTTTTCTTGCGCGTGCACTTTTACAGGAAGCAGATATCTATTTCATGGATGAGCCCTTTGCAGGAATTGACCACGCAACAGAAAGTGTGATGATAGAGCTTCTACGCCGTCTTGTCGGTGAAGGTAAAACGATTTTTGCCGTGCATCATGATCTTAACAGTGTTGTCGATTATTTTGATTGGGTACTTCTATTGAACATGCGTTTGATTGCTTGCGGACCGACCAAGACAACTTTTACGGCTGAAAATCTGCATGCTGCTTATGGCAAAAGCTACGCTCTATTTGGAGAGGCCTTCAAGCTCTCGCGTCTGGGAGAGCCATGATAGAGTTTTTTACCCACCCTATTTTGCGCGGCCCCACAATTGGCTGCATGCTCATGTCTTTTGTCTCCGGTTTAATTGGGGTATTTGTCTTTTTGCGTAAGCAATCACTAGTCGGAGAGGCCCTCTCTCATGCTGCTTATCCGGGCGTGATCTTGGGGGTGGTGGTGGCGGGCGCTCTCTTTGGAAGCGCAGATGATCATCCTTATATTGCTCTGGGAGTGATGGTCGGAGCTTTTGGAACAGCGATTTTAGGTTTTTACTTAATTAACTGGGTGCAAGCTCGCCTGCATTTAAGCTCTGATTCTGCGCTATGTCTCATTTTATCCAGCTTTTTTGGCTTTGGTGTGCTTCTTGCCAGCCACATTCAATTTACCCACACCTCTTTATATAAAAGGGCATTGATCTATCTTTACGGCCAAGCGGCCACAATGACCGATATGCATATTATTTTATATGGCATTCTTGCTTTCGCGATGAGCTTAGTTCTCTTTCTTTTTTATAAAGAGTTAAAAGTCATTACTCTGGACAGCGCCTATGCTAAAAGTATGGGGATTCCTGTTGGAAAGATCGATTTTGTTTTTTTTATGTTAGTGGTGCTCTCTATTGTGATTGGAATTCGTTCGGTTGGTGTTGTTTTGATGTCGGCGATGCTGATTGCTCCGGCAGCGGCGGCCAGGCAATGGAGCGAGCGGCTTTGGGTCATTCTTATTTTATCTGGAGCAATAGGGCTTTTTTCCGGTTGGTTGGGAAATGTGCTTTCTGTGCAAATAGGAGACGCTCTCTCTAATGAAAGCTCTGATATACGCACAGGGGTGCCTACAGGCCCGATCATTGTATTAAGTGCGGCTTCTATCTGCCTGCTCTCTTTAATCTTTTCCCCCGAACGCGGATTGCTTATCCGGGCTTTAAGAATGTTGCGTTTTCGCCTGGTATGTCAAAGGGAAAATATTCTTAAATCTTTTTGGTATTTTCCAGAAGGCAAGGTGCAATCTTATACGCAGATTAAGGAAAACCTTGGTGTTCCCGCTCTTGTTTTAAGATGGATTCTTTGGACGTTAAGCTTTTATGGCTATCTTGTGCATCAAAAGGGCGGTTATTCTTTAACTAAAGATGGACGGGCAAAGGCGGCCCATATTGTGCGCCTTCACCGCTTATGGGAAGCGTATTTAGTCACCTATTTGGGCTTTGGGGCAGAAAGGGTGCACCATAGTGCTGAAGAGATGGAGCATATTATTACGCCGGAATTGGAAAAAGAGTTAACGGATTTATTGAATAATCCTTCTAAAGATCCTCATAATCAACCCATTCCTCCTCATGGAGCGTATTTGTGAGTCCTATGAATCCTTACTTCAATACGACATTCTTTGAGTTTTTTTCTGTATTGTTACAGCGGTTGTTTTTATTTATAACAGGAAAAATTTCTTTAACAGAGTTGTCAAGCGATGAGGTGCAGCTCGTTGTTCTTGCTTTAATTTCAGCCACAAGCGCCCTTTTAGGCACCTTTTTGATCTTAAGGCGCATGACCATGTTAGCGAATGCTCTTTCGCATACGATTTTGATTGGAATTGTAGGGGTGTTTTTGTTTGGAATGATGAGTGAAACGGCATACTCTTTTCATTTTGATATGAAAGCGATGATGATTGCATCTGTTGGTGTGGGCCTTTTAACCACTTTTTCAACCCATTTTCTAACTAAATACATGCGGCTGCAGCAAGATGCCAGCATTGGGTTAGTTTTTACAGTGCTATTTTCACTTGGAATTCTCCTGTTGACGGTGTTGAGCCGGGATGCTCATATTGGAAGCGAAGTAGTCATGGGCAATGTAGATGCTTTACATATAGATGATTGCTCGTTAGCGCTTTATGTGTTTTTGATCAATTTATTTTTGGTGGTGCTATTTTATAAAGAATATTTGCTGACCACATTTGATGGCGCTTTGGCCGCTTCTTTGGGCTTTTCAACTTTGTTTTTTGATTATTTATTGATGCTGCAGTGTTCAGCTACAGTAGTAAGCGGATTTCGTGCTGTGGGGGTTTTAATGATTTTGGCATTGCTGACCATTCCGCCCTTAATTGCGCGTCTATTTACTCATGAATTAAAGAAGATGATCGTTTTCTCTATGGGAATTGGCATTGTTGTTTCTTCAATAGGAGTGGGTTTGAGCCGGCATATGCTGACAAGTTATGGAATGGCTTTGTCAACAGCTGGTTTAATTGTGACGTTATTAGCGCTGTTTTTTGCTCTTTCAGCAGCCATATATAGGATAAGGAAAAAAACGGGATGAAAAAAATAGTTATATTGGGATCTACTGGCTCTATTGGCAAGCAAACGCTTAATGTTGTCGATCATTTGGGAGATATTGAGGTTGTAGCTCTTGCCGCCGGAAAAGATGATCTTCTTTTAGAGCAACAAATCTTGCGCTATCAACCCAAAGTTGTCGCTCTTTACGATGTGGATGCAGCGCGCCGTTTACGTGCGCGTCTTGCTTCTGTAACAGTTTTGGAGGGAATAGAGGGTATATGTGCTGTGGCTAAGGAAAGCAGTGCTGATGGGATAGTAGCTGCCATGAGCGGCTCTGTTGGGTTATTGCCCGTTTTAGCCGCTATCGAAGAGGGTAAGAGCGTTGCTTTAGCCAATAAAGAGGTACTTGTATGCGCAGGAGAGCTTGTGATGGCCAAAGCGCGCGGGAAGGGAGTGGATATTTTGCCAATTGATAGCGAACATTTTGCTATTTCTCAGTGTTTAAAGGGGTCTTCCATTAAAAATGTCAGCCGATTAATTTTAACTTGTTCAGGTGGGCCCTTTCGTAACTATACAGAAGAGCAGTTTAATTCTATTAAAATAGAGGAGGCGCTTGCCCATCCGACATGGAAAATGGGTGCCAAGATCACTATTGATTCTTCTACCTTAATGAACAAAGGATTAGAGGTCATTGAAGCGTATCATCTATTTAATGTGCCGTTAGATCAAATTGAAGTGATCATCCATCCGCAAAGCATTATCCATAGTATGGTGGAATTTATCGATCATTCGCTCATGGCCCAATTATCTGCTTCTTCAATGGAGCTTCCCATTCAGGCAGCGCTTACCTATCCAAAAGTCAAGAAAAGCACACTGAGACCATTTGACTTTATAACCCATAGCCAGTTACAATTTTTTCTTCCGGACAAACAGAGGTTCAGCTGTTTGCGTCTGGCTTATGAGGCTGCACGTGCAGGGGGAACTTCCCCTTGTTATCTTAATGCCGCTAATGAGATGATAGTGCATCGATTTTTAAGGGGAGAACTATCCTGGAAACAGATTGCTCAGTTTCTTGAAAAACTGCTTGAACGATATGAAAAAGAGCCGTTAGAGAGTATAGAACAGCTGTTGGAGATAGAAGCTTTAGCCAAGAGAGAGGCTGCGGCAATCAATTAATAAATTATATAAGAAGGGAAGATATGCAATACTTTGACCTCTTGCTAGCATTGGTGGGAATCGGGTTTTTGATTTTTATTCATGAGCTGGGCCATTATTGGATGGCCAAATGGGTAGGAATGAAGGTGGAGACCTTCAGTATTGGATTTGGCCGTCCTTTATTTTCCTGGAATTTTCAAAATGTCAAGTGGCAGATCGGTTGGATTCCTTTTGGTGGATATGTCAAAATTCAGGGGATGGACCTTACAGAGGATAAAAACCCTTATGAAACGCCGGGCTCTTTTTATCACAGCCCTCCCTGGGACCGCATTAAAGTCTCATTCATGGGACCGATGGCTAATTTTTTACTTGCCCTCTTATTTTTCTTTTTTATTTGGGTAACAGGTGGCAGGCAGCAAGATTTTTCTTATTTGACTCCTCAGATTGGATGGGTGGACCCGCAATCTGAATTGTATGCAGAGGGAGTGCGTCCAGGAGATGAGGTGATTGCGTATAGTCAAGATCCGTTTAAAAATTTTACAGATCATCTAAAAGCTCCTCTACTCTCTCCTGATATGCTGACAGCGACTATTCGTAAGATGAATGAAGATCCTCATACAACACATGATTATACAGTGAAGCCCTATGCCTTAAAAAGGCATGGGGGATTGAAATCTATTGGGGTTTTAGAGTCTGCCCGTTACTTGATCATGGCGTCTTCCGATAAAACTCCTTTTCTTCCCTCTTCTATGTTGGAAAATGCCGGGGCAAAAGAGGGAGACCGTATCGTTTGGATGGATGGTGAGGAAATTTTTTCTAAATCACAGTTAGAGCACTTGCTTAATGATGCGCGTACTTTAATGGTCGTGCAAAGAGGAAATCAACGCTTACTTAGACGAGTGCCTTTTGTAAGGGTGGAAGAGCTTAAATTAACAAACGAAATGAAGGCGGAGATCTCTGATTGGCAGCACGAGGCGCATCTTGAAAAAATGCCGATCGGCAAGCTTTATGCAATTCCCTATGATTTGGATGCCGAGTGCCGGATACAGAGCGTCTTGTCTTTTATTGATCCGGAAGAGCAACAAAAAACATTTCCTGCGCATTCTTACTCAGATGTGGAAGAGAGTTTGCAAGAAGGGGACCAAATCATTTCGATAGCGGGAAGACCGGTTAAGCGCACCTATCAGCTTTTTGCTGATTTACAAAGTAAACAGGTTCTTATGATGGTGCAGAGAGGAGAAGCGTTGCAGGCATCTGATATAAAATTCACCTTGCCATTGAAAGAAATTGAAGCTGTTGCTTTAAAAATTGCCTCTTTAGAGCCTGTGGAAGAGGTGGATTCTGTTTATTTGCTTAAACCTATTGTTCCTAAGTCGTTAAAAGAGCTTTATAGCCAAACAGAATATGGGGACACTTATGTTAACTTGTTAGATAAAGCGAAAGAAGAGATTGAGAAAATTTCTGATGCTGACCTGAGAGCGAGTAAACTCAAAGAAGTAGAAGCTCAAGAGAATCAGTTGATGTTGGGGGTAGCGCTTGTAGATCGAAAAGTGCAGCATAACCCAACTCCTCTTGCTCTTTTTAGTGATTCCATTCATGAGGTAAGCTCTACTTTTGTAGCTTTAATAAGTGGTTCGCTCAGCACAGAAAATATTTCTGGTCCTATTGGCATTGTGCAAACAATTCAGCATAGCGCCAGAGATAGTTTTAAACAGTTGCTATTTTGGTTGGGCTTTATAAGTGTGAATTTGGGATTTCTTAATTTGCTGCCTGTTCCTGTTTTAGATGGGGGCTATATTGCGCTCTTCTTATATGAGATGGCTACCCGCAAACGACTGAATCCTAAAGTTGTTGAAAAAATGATGATTCCTTTTGTGATTTTGCTGATTGGTTTTCTTCTTTATGTAAGTTTTAACGACATCCTGAGAATTGTAACAGGATAACATGAAAACAAAGAAAGGAACAGGATGGGTATACGCACCCAAGCTAACTCACAGGATAGGGGAAAAAGAAGAATAACAGGATGGGCAGGATCGGCTTCGCCGGCAGGATAGGCAGGATAAAGACATAACATATGATTAACATTCTTCCTTTTCCAAAAAATAAAAAAAGGTAACATTTTATTTTTT
>CALBHK010000166.1 GCA_937894565.1 uncultured Chlamydiae bacterium | reverse complement strand
TTAATGGTATACTAAAAGTGTTATTTAATGAATCTTAAATATGCTCGGGGCTTAATATTCATTAGTATCATTATCGCATAAGAATACTTGTTTGTCAATTAAAATCTTTAAAAATGGTTAACAATCTTTAAAAAGAGATGTGATACTTTTTCCTTACCTATCCTCTTAATTCTTCTTATGCTAGCATAGCCAATAAGAGTTAAGTTCCCAAGGAAAGACGATGAAACAACAAACTCATTCTAAATTAGACCTCTTTCATTTTTTGCGATTATTTACTGTTTTGCTTTTTTTTCTATCTTCCTGTTCTTCCACTAAAGTATTGGTGCAGGGATTGGATCAGAAAGAAGCCACGGAAATTGTGGTCTACTTGCTAGGAAAGGGCATCGAGGTCGATAAAGTAGCAGTTGTGACCAAAGGGGGAGGCGGGGGTGGCGAAGAGGCAAAATTTGATCTTTCTGTGCGCCCGGAAGATTATGAAAGAGCGTTAACCTTGTTAAGAGACGGGGGGTATCCAAAATCTAAAGGGGAGACTCTTCTTTCCATTTTTTCCAAAGGGGGACTTGTGCCTTCTGATTTGGAAGAGCAGATCCGCTATCAGGCAGGCTTAGCAGAGACAATTGCGCATACGATTCGTAAAATCGACGGGGTTTTAGATGCAAGTGTACAATTGGCATTTCCAAAAGAAGACCCTCTTAACCCTGAAAAAAATTTAGAAAATGTAAAAGCTTCTGTCTACGTAAAGCATTCTGGAGTGCTCGATGATCCGAATTCTCAGTTGATCCCGCGCATTCGACGTCTTGTTTCCTCAGGCGTTCAGGGGCTTAAATATGATAATGTGACTGTGATCCCAGATAGAGCGCGTTTTTCTGAATCATCTCCTATGGGTTTGGGGGAATTTGCCCAGCCAGAATTAATACGCATTTGGTCGGTAGCTGTTTCAAAGGGTTCTGCTACAACTTTCCGCATGATTTTTTTTGTTTTTAGCTTCTTAACCTTGTTTTTACTTCTTCTTTTAGTCTGGATGATATGGAAGTTCTATCCCATCTTTGCTCGTTTGGGTTCTTTTAAAGCATTTTTTGATATTCATCCCATCCATGTAGAGCGGTTAAATGGCTTCATAGATAAAGAAAATACGGCTAAAGCGCTGGAGGCTGTAAGCGAGAATAAAGATGAAGTAAAAAAAGAAGATGAAGGGGTAACTTAAGAGATTACAATGAGTATGGGTCTAAAAGGGTGGATTATGTTGCGGGTTTTATTAAATCGGTTCCACAAGGGATCGATTGAAACTCTGCTTCATCCCCTGCCGGAAGAAGATATTCATAAAATTTTATCCGTCAATATCGATTCTGATTCTGTTCATCCCGCTGTTGCAAATCCTTCAGAGCGCTTAGGAAGCGTGCATTTTTCTTGGCTTCTTGAAGTTCTTAAAGCCTTTCCGCAGCAGCTTCAGCCCTATGCTCTAGCCTCTTTATCTCAAGGCCAGCAAGCGGGCCTAAAAAGTGCTTTTACTCATTTGATCAGCATCCCTAAAAGTTCTGAATTTTCTTCTCGTTTTTTTCGTCACCTCATTTATCATCAATTGGGATTAAATGAAGTGCTTCCTTTGGAATATACGCCCTCTGAGAAACTAAAAGTATTAACAAAACTTTCCAGGGAAGAGCTTTTAATGTTGATTGATCTATTGGGAGTTTATGATTTAGTTCCTGAAATAAGACAGATGATCAGTAAGAAAAAAATGAATGCGATCTTTCAGGCGCTTCCTTTGAATTGCCAAAAGTATTTGAAACAAGCTCTCTATGAGCAAGATAAGATTCCTCCTCTTTCTCTGGAATTAGAAATGTGGGAAGGGGATCGTAAAACTTTGCTGAAATCTCTGCATCGCAGCGGCTTGCGCCGGCTTGCCTTAAGTTTAGCAGGATGCGATTCAACAATTCTTTGGCATTTATTGCATCGTTTGGATACAGGGCGCAGCGCCTACATTCAAACCCTTCGCCCCCTTGAATTTGAGTCTGGAATCAGCGATGCGGCTATGCTACAAGTTCTTAAATTATTAAAATTTATTGAAAGTAAGGAAGTGGGAACGTGAGTAAGAAAAAAACTTTAACTCTTATCCATGGAGAAGAGGTCCATGTAGCTCCTGGGACAAAAATTCTTCCGGCAGCCGCTTATACCACTTTACTTTCTCTTAAAGAAATGCTGCAAAAGGCAAAGGAAGATGCTAAAAAGCATCTTATGAATGCTAAAGAAGAGGCAAAAGAGATAAAAAAAGAGGCCCAGCAGAGCGGTTTTGAAGCAGGAATGAAACAGTGGGCAGATCAGATTGCGCAATTAGAAAAAGAAATTGATAAAGTGCATGAAGAAATTAAAAAAATTGCGATTCCCTTAGCTCTTAAAGCTGCTAAAAAAATTGTGGGCAAAGAAATTGAGTTAAAGCCGGAAGTTATTATCGATATTGTAAGCGATAATTTACAGGCTGTGAAACAGCATTCCTATGTCAAGGTCTATGTGAATAAAAAAGATTACCTCATCTTAGAAAAAGAAAAAGAAAAGTTGAAATCTCTTTTTGAAAGTTTGAAGACTTTTGCGCTTTTAATTAAAGAAGATGTGGAAGCAGGCGGTTGTGTGATTGAAACAGAGGCGGGCATTATTAATGCACGTATTGGAAATAAATGGGCTGTACTTGAAAAAGCATTTGAGGCCATGATGAAGCATGAAGAAGCTTCCCAAGGTGAAGTTCATAATGAAGTAGCCTCTTCTGCAGAAGACTCTTCATCGGAAGAGGATAAAAAATCTTAAGTTTTTTGGAGGAATAACGATGAAATTGCCAGCTTGTTTTTCGCTGCGTTTTTTATGCAGTCTGCTTATAGCAGCTGGTCTTTTGTGGGCATTGCCAAGTGATTTGTTTTCTCAGACAGGTCCTCCGCGTGCGCAGAAAAAACAAGAAGAAGAAAAGAAAGGAGTAACCCCCGAGAGCCTTTATAAAGCAGAACAAGAACAAGGCGCATTTGAACGCCCTTCGTTATCTTCTCAGGCAGTTACGCTTTCTTTACTTTCTCTCTTACCGTTCATCATCATGATTTTAACTTCGTTCATGAAAATTGTGATTGTACTCTCTCTTTTGCGTAGTGCGTTGGGAGTTCAGCAAGCCCCCCCCAACCAAATCATTAACGGAGTTGCCTTCATGCTGAGCATGTATGTCATGTATCCGACAGGCATTAAAATGTATGAAGCAGCGCAGCCCATTATTGAAGAGAAAAATGTACCCGATTCGATGATGTCTCAGGAAGCTGCTGCCTATTTTATGCGTGTGGCTAATGCTGCGAAAGAGCCGTTGAGGGAATTTTTAAAAAATAATAGCAGTGCAAAGCATCAGCAGATGTTTTATCGGATGGCTTACCGTATTCTACCTGAAAAATATCGCGAGGAATTAACGGTCGGAGATTATATGATTGTGGTCCCTTCTTTTATCACCAGCCAGCTTAAAGATGCTTTTGAGATCGGGGTGCTCATTTATATTCCTTTTTTTGTGATCGATCTTGTGACATCTAATATTCTATTAGCTATGGGGATGATGATGTTATCGCCTGTCACCATCTCTATGCCTCTTAAATTATTTTTGTTGGTCATGTTAGATGGATGGTCATTGTTAATTCAAGGCCTTGTTTCTACATTTAAATAGGAGCTTTCTATGTTTCGCACTCAAGTAGTTCAATTGGCCTATCAAGGACTAATTATGATCTTGATTCTATCAGCTCCTCCTATCTTGATCAGTTTGATTTTTGGTCTTTTGGTAGCTATTTTTCAGGCAGCCACGCAGATTCAAGAGCAAACACTCTCTTTTACCATTAAGCTTGTGGCTGTAGTCCTTACCCTTGTTCTTATGGGGAACTGGCTAGGAGGGATGATTATGACTTTTTCTGCTAATATTTTTAACCATTTTGCTGAATGGACGCTTGGCGGGAATTAGGGAATAAGATGACTTAGGGAATAAAAATGAATAGTTACGTCCAATTATATATTGAAAGTGGACTGGAATCTGCGGATCCCCGTGCTATTTTTGCGATCATGCTTTTAGCTCTTGCACGCTTACTGCCCATTATTATTCATTCGCCTTTTTTGGGAGCGCGTTTGCTTCCTCACCCTGTAAAAATGGCGCTGGCAATTAGCTTGTTTGCCATTTTTCTTCCCTCTATTTTGGTGAATATGCAGGGACCTGTTTCTTTTAACACCACTTTGCTTTTTTTAATGCTTAAAGAGATGTTTATTGGGTTTGGGTTGGGGGTGATTATCTCTGTTCCCTTTATTGTTGTGCAGAGTGTGGGAATGTTGATTGATAATCAGAGGGGAGGAGCCAGTTTGATGGTGAATGACCCGACTATTCAAAACCAGTCTTCTCCTATTGGAACACTGTTTAATATGGTGTTGATCTATCTTTTTTTTGTGATCGATGGGCCCTTTTATTTGTTTAATGCCATTGTCATTTCCTATGAGATCATGCCAATTGATCAATTTATCTCACCTCATTTTTTTAATAAAGATACAGTTTTTTGGAAACTCCAGTTTGATCTTTTGAATAAGATGATGCTGTTAACAACACAGTTAGTGGCACCAGCTTTAGTGACCATTTTAATGACCGATATGTTTTTAGGGATTGCTAATAGGTTAGCTCCTCAGGTGCAAATTACCTTTTTAGGAATGCCTCTAAAATCGCTTTTGGCGTTGATGATGGTGGCTTTAGGATGGAAACTCTATAATGCGGAAGTGATCAAGCAAGTATTTGTTTGGATTTCTCTCTTTAGAGATAGCATTGGTTCTTTTTTGTAAAAAGATGGGAGATATAGATGGATTTTATAAAGAATACAAAATGGATTCAAACTCCTTTGAAATTAGAAGATTATGGACAACAAGGTCTT
The DNA here is from genome assembly GCA_937894565.1 of uncultured Chlamydiae bacterium. Taxonomy (GTDB): domain Bacteria; phylum Chlamydiota; class Chlamydiia; order Chlamydiales; family CALBHK01; genus CALBHK01. Next base: position 2,607 of record CALBHK010000166.1, on the reverse strand, counting down.
TTTTATGGAGAAACATTTTCACTCTATCAAGAGTGCCCTACTATCATTCATAAACTCATTAGTGAGGGTAAAACAAAAGAGGTAGTGGATAGCATTTACAAAGTCATAATAGAAATAAAAATTCGCAAAGATAAAAATTTTAAGATGAAAAATATTTTTCGGAAAATCCACCAGTTTAAAAATAATCAATGGGAAGAAAATGAACTCTATCAGAGCTTAAAAGAGGCTGTGAGTTCGTGTAAAGATAAAATAGATTCAAAAACAAAGAGTCGATTTTTTATTAAAATGAACTTATTAAATACACAGAATGAGCAGCAATTCCATCAGGTTTGCGATTTGATTAAACCTGAAAAAATAGGGGGAGAACAATTCTGGGAATTGTTTAGTGAGGTTAAGAACCATCAGGGAATTCAGTTGAAATTAAATTGCGCCAAGGTGTTCCCTAATCTAAGTTATTCTCATCATTCAAAGCTTGATTGGATTGATCATGACAAAATCATGAGACACATCACTTTGAAGGATATTTCGAGAACCCTATTTGATGGCTTAAAGCTTATCCCCCGATCTATTTTCATTGGAAAAGAGAATTTATTAGAAAAATTAGATTTTATTGCTGATTCGCAAGAGGGTTTTGAGCAAAATTTTTATGAGAGAATCGTTGGGGCTCTCAACAATTTATTATATCATCATAAAAAAATTAAACAAAAAGCCTCACACAATCTTATTCAAGAAGCAGTTTTGGAGTACAAAAAGAACGGAATACCTGGTCTTCTTGATGAAACTCTTGATTTGCTTAAAGGTTTTAGTTTTAATGCTTTTGGTCCAGCCTGTGTGCTTTTAACAGAGCGTTACCCTGCATGGAATGGCCCTCATATTAATGATGGATCTTTTAAAAGTGTTCAAAATCATGAAAGTGGTACTCATTATGATGTGCAATATAATAAGGTAACTGAAGTCGTGGAGATGACACAAAAAAGAGAGTGGGTCATAAAAGACTATGAAGGAAAATGTTATGCTACTTATCTCTCTGATTGGACTCTTTATCTCGGATTCCCTTGGCGTGGACAATTACATATTCACACAGTAAAGTATTTCCCTGAATTGATTCCTGAAGAGATTTTTAAGATGGATTCATTGCTAAATTTCCTTCAGAAATAGACTGAGTATAAAAAAAGGCCTGGGGAATTCCCCGGGCCTTTTAATCTGTGTCATGAAATGCTACAGAATTAGAAGCGTGTTGTAGTGGTGAGTGTTACACCATGGAGGCCAATGCTACCATGTTTGCCACCTGTTGTGCTGCTAACTCGGAAGTTATCAAAATAACGATTTGCTTCCGGAACATTGTCCCAAGTTACAAATTCGTAGGCAAGTCTCCAATCCATATCGAAGCAGCCATATGCAAATCTATATCCGATACCCATTGCAGCTTCAAAGTTAGTTGCAATAATGCATTCTGGATCATCGCCGTTTTCAGTTGTTATACCATTAGGTCCACCTGAAGCATAATTGATCTCTTGATCCATTTCTAATTTGCCGGCAACAGCAGATGCAGCAAAGTTACCCCAAAGGTAGAAATCACAGCCGATATCGACATGACCTTCAATACCTCCTACGATACCCCCAGCTGTGTAGTCTGCTTTCCAATTGTCAAAGCTTCCACTCTCTGCAAAGTTTGATCCCTCTAAACGGATTCTGAATTTTTGATCCATCCAAACAAAGCGAGCACCAGCATAGGGACGAATAGAGAATTTATCGCATAGGCAGCACTCTTTGCCGAGTGTAAGATCAAACACATTGTATTCTAATTTGTAGTGAGCTGTAATGAAATCAGCTTCTTTAAACACGCCTGTTGGTCCAATGACAAATACTGTATCTACACCGGTATCTTCAGTAGAAACATTTCTAGAGTGGCTTGGGTTAAAATGAGTCCAAGACAATCGTAGTTCCCAACAGTCACATGGGAATTGATAAACTCCTGTGAATCTAAAACCATAGTCATAGTCTAGTTCAACAGAATGTACTTCAGCACCGGTAATAGTGAACTCTTCAGCTTCGCCATCGAAGCTTTCTGCTGATACAGCAAAGTCTAAATTATTAGTGCAAGTTGCCCAGAAGAGAGAAGAAGAGATAAAGGTAAAGTTAGAGGGGTTGAAATTTAAATTTGTACCGCAAGGATCGCAGGCAGTACCACAATCGGCTTTGCGATAGCGAGGCTCATCATAATCTGTTACGCAATGATTTTGGAAGGTGTGATGTTCTTCTTCATAGTATCCTTTGCCATGATGATGTTTCTCTTCATGGTGTTTTTCAACTGGCTTTTCATTATTTTTTGGGCTTGCATCTGCTACAGCAGCAGCTGGCAGCGCAAAAAGGCATACCACTGCAAATGCAGCAATAGATCCTTTGATCCATTCTTTCATACTCTTTCTCCATTTTTGTTTTTCCATGCACGAAGAGGGCATGGCCGTTCATGCTGTTACCCAAGAGTGAACCAAAAATATTAATTCATGACAAGAAAAAAAATATTTTATACATCCGAAATTCCGCTCTTTCCTGGTTAGAAAAATGTAATATTTTGATTCTCAGTGAGATAAAAAAGCGCAGGAA
>CALBHK010000165.1 GCA_937894565.1 uncultured Chlamydiae bacterium | reverse complement strand
CGGTTTGTGTGTTTCCCATTGCTTTGATCCTGGTTTCTATTTGCGCAATAGCGTTAGGTGCAGGAGTGAGTGCTTCAGCAATATTTCTTACTTTTTAAAAATTAAAATAGACCTGAGGTCTAAAGGTTTAAAGATGGCTTTAAATATCATAAATACAACCTGTATTGTATCGGGATTGGGCTTAGTAACTACAGGAATTGCTGTCGCTGGATTCTTCTTTCTCAAGAGTGCAGCGCTTAGTGCGACTGCAGCCACGGTGAGTGTAGTCGCTGTAAATGTTCTCTTTTCTATCGGGAGTGCTATTATTTTTGCAACAGTGTGTTCTGTCGTCTATGGCGTTGTAACAGATTTTGCAAACCCTGTGGACTTTCTTAAGGGGTTTGCGGTCTGTCTGGCTCCGGTTACTTTGATTATAATCTCTGTTTACGCAATAGCATTAGGAGTGGGGGTGAGCGCTTTAGTGGTAGGCAGTAGTTTAGGCTTTTTGGGCTTATCAGCCGGGATCTCTTATTGTTTATCCGCAGGTTTAACAACTTGTTTGTTGAATATATGTATGTGAAAGGTATTGGATCGGTATAATTGACGAGAAGTATTTTCTTGTTTTGTAACTTTTCACTTTTTAATCACGCTGGTTATAAAAAAGAATAAGATCTTTCAAGATATTATAAGCTTCTGCTAGTTGCAGATCATTTTGTCCCACACTTTCCTCATCATTTTCAACATCATCTTCGGATAACTTTTTAACCTCCTTAAGAAACGCTTGGTAGCTTTTATTATTTTCAATGCGCAACGCGGAGTTTTTCTTTAAAGGATCTAAAAAACGCGTATAGGCATCTGTTTTTTCTTGTAAATCAAGCCCATAGAGAAGTAAGATCTTATCCCTTTGGAAAGCTGGAATATCAGATAGATCATCGTGAAAACTATCGGGGATCTGGTCAGTGGGCAGGGAATATTTTCGATAACGCTCTCCAATTTCTGTTTGAGATAGAGGCCCTGGCACCAAAATATCGGAGCTTACTCCTACAAATTGAGGGCTTTTTCCCGAAACCGTATAATAGCGCCCTCTTGTCAATTTATATTCTCCTTGCGGATTTACAGAGGTTCCATTGGCATTTAAAGTGAATGTTTGAAAGGAACCTTTACCAAAAGAGTGATCATCTCCCATAACTAAAGCGCGTCCATAATCTTGGAGGGATTGCGCCACAATTTCTGATGCAGAAGCGCTGTTGCGGTTAATCAATACAATCAAAGGCCCATCCCATAGGCTGGTCCCATCAATGTTGCGCAGGTGTTGAATAGCGCCTGTATCATCTTTTACAGAAACTACGACCCCCTTTTTAATGAAAAGACCGCTGACAGCAACTGCTTGGGAAAGAAATCCTCCTGAATTGTAACGAAGATCTAAAACAACACCTAAAACTTTGTGCTCTTTGGCAATTTTATGAAATGCAACAGTTAGGTCTTGTGCAGAAGAGCTTCCTTCATCCTGGTAGAAAGAGTGTAGGCCTAAAAAGGCGATCACCCCCTGTCCAAAAGGTTCAATGGCAGATTCATAACGGGATTCGGTGACTACCACAGCGCCGCGTTTAATGGTGACATTAAACGTGCTCTCCTCACCTCCTTCAACCGGACGTAAAATAGTGAGTTTGACGGTGCTGCCCTCTTCTCCACGGATTAGGGAAACTGCATCGATGATGTCCATGCCCACAATTGGCTCCCCGTTAACGGCTACAATACGATCTTTCGCTTTTAAAGTGCCTTCACTAGCAGCTGGACCTCCTTCTACAATTTTAATAATTGTAAATCCATTCAGATCGTCACGCAGTTGAGCTCCAATGCCAAAGAGCCGCTGTTGGACATCGATGATAAATTGTTCGGCCTCATCAGGTGTAAAGTAGGAGGTGTGCGTATCTAAGGAAGAGGCGAGTGCTTTAAGGACTTTAGTGAGGATCTCTTTTTCTCTTTCTTTTGGATCTTTTGTCATGATCTCTTCTTCATTTTTGAGTTTGCGTTTTTCAATTCTTTGCAAAGAGAGCTCGTGTAATTCTCCTTTAAGCTTTTGAGATATCTCCACTTGCATGGCTTTAATGTCTGTAAGCCTTTTTAAGAGCTCTTCCTCATTGGCTGCCCATTTCATATCTTTAAACTGAGAGCTTTTAATATGAGTGGGAAGATGGGTTAGATCAATTTTTTTCTCCAGGAGTTTGCGGCGCTCTATTGCCTGGATCATTTTATCATAAATAGTCGAAAATAGTGAGTAGTCCATCTTCTGAATATCGAGACGCACTTTTTCAACCATTTGGGGCGAGGGTTCGCTCCATTGTTTAATATCTTCATAGAGGAAGTAAGTCTTTGCAGGGTCTAAAAGTTCAAGGTAATTATTTAAAGTCCGCTCAGCTAGGTTATCATTAAATTGATGCTCGGAAGCATGGGATTTTAACATTTCATCAAATTTAGACTTCACCACCCTTGCATTAATATCGGGTAGCTTGGCTTCCAAAAGATGAAAGAGAATCAGAAATGTATAAATAAATAGATGGAGTTTTTTTGTCATGGGGGCGAGGTTTCCTTTGAAATCAATTGACCTTAAATTAACTTTTTATTGGATATTTTTCAAACCATTTATGATTTTTTTTTATGAAATACTTGAATTTAAAATCATTAATATGAGAGAATGAATTTTTCAATATAAAATTGAATTAAAATTTTAATAAACCCGAATCTATTTCATTAATTAATTATCGAGATAGATTCCCCAATATAACGGATGTAATATGAGTAAAAAAGAAAAAACAAAACGTGATCTGGTCTCAATTAATGAGGCTGCTGAAATCAATGGCGTTACAAGACAAGCAATTTATGTTGCTATTAAGTTAAATAAACTCAAAGCTGTCAAGCATGAATCTGTATGGAAGATTGATAAAAACGATTTAGAAGAGTACCGCGAGACAAAGTACTCTCGTACTAAATCTACTTTTAATGGAGAACTTTTATATAATAATAAGAAGGGATATTACTCTATCAATCAAACAGCAATACTTTTGAAAGTGCATCCTCAAAAAATTTACTACGCTACGCGTATTGGTTTGTTAAAGGCTCATCGTAAGGGTTCTGCTTGGGTAATCTTAAAAACAGATATTGATCAATACCGTGATGAATATCTTAAGCAACAAAAACCACGCAAAGTCAAATCTGCTTAAATAGCATTAGACTTCTTGCGTAATTAGCTTTGCTTGAAAAAATTGATATTTTTTGAGCAGAT
>CALBHK010000164.1 GCA_937894565.1 uncultured Chlamydiae bacterium | reverse complement strand
TGTTTAAATTAAAATAGTATTTATTATTAATTAATTAATAATAATTGACAGATAGGACATTTATGGACAATGTGTCCGCGTGCTGGGCAATACTCTCTGGCATAATAGATGATTTGCAAGTGCAGCTTGTTCCAATCTTTTTTAGCAAAGAGGCTTTTAAGATCTTTTTCTGTTTGAACGACATTTTTACCATCAGAGAGTCCCCAACGTTTAGCGCAGCGGTGGATATGGGTGTCCACAGGGAAAGCAGGTAGATCAAAGGCTTGAGACATCACAACAGAGGCTGTTTTATGTCCTACCCCCGGTAATTCCTCTAATTCTTCAAAGGTTTTGGGCACTTTTCCCTCATGTTTTTCTAGCAAAATAACAGAGAGAGCGTGGATATGTTTTGCTTTTGTGGGGGAGAGGCCGCAGGGTTGAATGGTTTTTTGAATTAAAGAGATAGGCAGTTGGACCATCTGATTTGGGGTATGGGCCAAGCCAAACAGAGCGGGGGTAATGGTATTGACTCTCTTATCTGTGCATCTTGCAGAAAGAAGCACAGCAATAAGTAGCGTGTAGGGGTCTTGATGGTCAAGCGGAATGGGTGTCTGGGGATAAAGAGTATCAAGCAGAGTTTTAATTTCTTTAGCGCGTTTTTTTCTATGCACTTATTTTCCTATGCAAAAAGTAGAAAAGATGGAGCTTAAAATGTCTTCCGAGACGTTGGTGCCGATGATTTTACCCAAAGCTTGCAAGATGGAGCGCATTTCAAAAGCTAAAAATTCGGGCGAATGGCCCTCTTTTAACCCAACAATCAGGGCTCTGCAGTAGGAGCAAGCCTCCTTAAGAGCCTCTTGATGTCTGATATTAGTAATGATGACCTCTTCCTTGCTGGGGGGGCCTGCCTGCCAAATCAAAGAATCAATCTCTGTGCGTAGATCTTCTATTCCCAATCCATTTTTTGCTGATAAGTGAACAGTAAACGGAAAATCTAAAGCAGGCAGTGAGGCATGGTTAAGATCTATTTTATTCCAAATGAGGATAGTTTTGTTTTTGGGGACTTTTTCGATTAATTCTTTATCGTGAGCATCCAGGCCTTTATGAGCATCCATGACTAAGAGGATGAGATCGGCCTTTCCAAGCACTGCATGGGTGCGTTTAATGCCTTCAATTTCAATCAGTTCATCTGATTGACGGATGCCTGCCGTATCGATGAGGCGTAAATGCAGGCCATTGATGCGTAAATCTTCTTCGATGAGATCGCGGGTCGTGCCCGGAATGGAGGAGACAATGGCGCGCTCGCGCTCTAAGAGAGCGTTCATTAAAGAAGATTTTCCGACATTTGGACTTCCGACCAAACAAAGAGAGATGCCCTCTTTTAAAATTCTACCATTATGAAAGCTTACTAGCCACCTGTTCATCTCTTCAAGAATGGAGCTAAGGTCACTGATGATTGCATCCATAGTCGTGAATTCGATCCCTTCTTCTGGAAAATCGACCCAGGCTTCTAAAATAGCTGCTTGTTTGGTGAGCTTTTTTTGCAAAGAGAGCACGCGCTGCGAGAGTTTTCCCTCTAATTGGGATTCAGCAGCTTGTAAAGCGCGCTCGTTTTTTGCCTCAATTAGCTCTTGCACAGCTTCTGCCTGAGAGAGATCGATCCTACCATTCATAAAGGCTTTGAAGGTAAATTCCCCATTTTTTGCCTGTCTCGCGCCTGCTTCTAACACAGCTTCCAGAACACGGCGGGTGACAAGGCTGCCTCCATGGCAAAAAATTTCTACGGTGTCTTCTGCTGTATAAGATCTAGGCGCGCGCATGACTAAAAGCAAGACATCGTCAAGGCGCTCTTTATGTATATTATATAAGATTCCATAGCGCACAGTGTGAGAGGGGATGGTTTCGACGGGAGAGCTGAAGAGGCGCGAGGAAATGGAGATAGATTCTTTACCGCAAATGCGGATGACGGCGATGCCGCCTTCGCCAGGAGGAGTGCAGATTGCGGCGATGGTTTCGCCCACTTGGTAAGGTTCATGGATAAAGTGCATGATTCATTTTACCCGATTTGTTACAATTTGACAACAAAGCGGAATTTGATTTACTCTGTCCTCTACTTATGAAGGGAGATTATCATGTTAAGAAACCTTTTTGCTATCTGCTTACTGCCTCTTTTTGCTTTTGCCGTGAATCCAACCACCAGCGAATTGCCCAACTTTAGCCAGTTGAACCAAAACACCAAACAAGAGTTGGCTTTAATTGATAACTTAATTGAAGTGACTGAAAAAAATTTAGCGCGTCAGCGCAAGTTAAAAAGAGAGATCAACGAATACATTGCCCTTCAAGAGCGGTATATGAAAAATACAAATGACAAAGATTTGGGCTTTCAACTTGTAAAATCAGCTAAAGAGGTTTTGGAAGGAATTAAAGATCAAAATTTAACTCAAATCATGGACGCTCAGTTCATGAGCGAGCTCGCTTTCTTTTCTAGTATCGCTGACAAGTGGAACTCTCCAAGGTTATAGTGAAGGTCATTGATCGCCAAAGTGGAAAAGAGTGTATAGAGAAGATCTATGGAGCTGCCTCCTTACGTTTTTTGTATGATGGAGGCTCTTTTGCTTCTTTTCTCCTCCACTATTTGGTGCGTTATCCCTTTTTTTCCAAATTTTATGGTCTTCTTCAAAAGAGTCGTTGGAGCCGATATAAAATTGTGCCCTTCATCAAAGCGCATGAGGTAGATGTTTCTGAATTTGTCTTGCCTGTTAGCTCGTTTTGCTCTTTCAATGATTTTTTTACTCGTCAATTAAAGCTGCAAGCGCGTCCTATTGCCGCTTCTGATTTTATTATCCCCGCAGATGGACGTTATCTTTTTTTTCCAAATATTGATCTATGTGAGGGGATTTGGGTGAAAGGAAAGAAAATGAATTTAGAAAAGTTGGTGGGGGATAAAAATTTAGCTGAAAGTTATAAAGAGGGTACTTTAGTGATTGGGAGGCTCTGTCCCAGCGATTACCATCGTTACCATTTTCCAGTGGATGGTCAAATTAGCGCTTCACGTCTTCTTAATAGATGGCTCTATTCAGTTAATCCTATTGCTTTGAAAAAAAATATAGAAATTTTTACGGAAAATCGCCGTATAGTGAACGAAGTAGAGACGCTTTATGGAAAAATATTGATCATAGAGGTGGGCGCGACTTGTGTCGGATCGATCCATCATCAGTTTGAAGTAGGAGATGAGGTGAAAAAGGGGGCAGAGATGGGCTATTTTTCTTTTGGCGGTTCCTGCCTTATTCTCTTATTTCCTAAAGGAATGATCAAAATAGATGAGGATCTGCTTACTTTAGGCGCATCAGGCATCGAGGTAAGATGCCTGATGGGCCAGCCATTAGCGAAAATTGAAAATTAACGCTGACGTAGTTTGCTTAACAGGCGCAACACCTCGATGTAGAGCCATACTAAAGTGACCATCAGTGCAAAGGCACCATACCATTCCATCGCCTTAGGGGCTCCTTGTTTGGTTGCTCTATCAATTAAGTCAAAATCAATTAACAGATTAAAAGCGGCAAGGCCTACCACAAAAATGCTAAAGAGCATACCAAATAGGCCGCTGCTATTAATTAAGGGCACATTGATGCCAAAAAAGCTTAAACCAATAGAAGCTAAATAAAAGAGGGCAATCGCTCCTGTGGCTGCAAAAACTCCTGTGCGTAGTTTGTCGGTGACTTCAATGATTTTAAACACATAAAAAGCTAGCATCATCGCCATCACGCCAAAGGTAAGGCTGCAGGCTTGAATGACAATGCCTGGAAAAGAGGCATCCATAATGGAGGAGACTCCGCCGATAAATAAACCCTCCAAAAGAGCGTAGACAGGAGCAGTAATCGCTGCCCATTGAGGTCTGAAAGATGTGACAATGGCGACAATGAGCCCACCAAACAGGCCGCCCCATACCCAGGGAGTGACAGCGGCAGGGTTTCCCGTTTTGTAAAAAATACTCCAGACGTAGCCTGCTGAAATAAAAGCGAGCACTAAAAGAAGCCCTGTTTTAATAGCGGTCCCTTGAAAGGTCATTGTTTCTGTGCCAAACGCCGCTCTTTCGGGTTTGCGTAGGGGGATCATAGCTGGGTTAGATGAATCCATAAAAAAAACCTCTGGGTTACAAAGTATAAGGTAAGTGTAGCGAATAGATCTTTTATGTGGAATAGCCGTGCCCTTGTGCCGATTTATCTTCAATTTAATTCCACTTTTTGAGCAATCTTAGTAAGCATAGCAAATATACGTTATGCCTGCTCAGAAATAGTTATCAATGTTCTTAGTCCCGGAGGATCGTATTTAGTGAATTATATATCTCAATCCTAGGGCGCAAGTGCTTAGGTTGATACCTATGCACACGTGGGCACGAGGGCAGGGGCAGTTAGCCCATGCTGAAGGGATCTTTTAAAACCATTACAATGGTTTCTGAAAGCTTTCTTTTGAATTGTTCATAATCTTTAACCAAATCTTCATTGATCTTGCATAGGTTATTACAACTGCTGAATGTGACATGCGAAGCTTTGCCGATAATAAATTCGCAGCTTGGTTGAGGATCAAATGGAATGATGCTTCGGCTGGAAGTCGTTGCCCAAAGAAAGTCTTCCAGTTGTTTAGGATCTTCTTGATTTTCGTCTAACCATTGTTCTACCCATTGTTTCAAGGTAGGATTTTCTATTTTGAATAAAACTTTAAGACTTTCAGAGGAAACCCGCATTCCTTCAAGCTGTGCGATTAAGTTCTCTGTGCTGATGGGAGGTATAGAGGGAACGGATTCAAAAAAAGCAGTTGCTAAATCGGCAAATTCACCTTTCTTGATTTCTTCAACAGCCTCTTTCTTAAGTGTATTTAATATGGAATTAACTTGATTTAATTTTATAGAGCTAGCTATTTCCTCTCCATGTTCATATAGAAATTTGTCCTCTTCGATATTTTCACTGTCCCACCAATCAGGTGTGAGGTTTGGCTGTTTAGAGAAAAGTATATTTAGATACAGAACAAATATGAATCGTTGTTCAGTATACTTAGCAAGATCTGATTCTACCGCAATATCATCCCAATCCATATTTTCTTGAATTTCTGGCTTGTTCAATAACTTTTTATTTTCCTCAATTAAATGTTTGATATCAATAATTTGATTAATTAGTTCTATGTCTATATTTTTTCCAGTCTCAGTATGGAGGTTTCTATAAGCTTTTAAGATGCGGCCCTCGTTTGAATCTCTTAACCCTGTGAGTAATTTATAGAAATATTTTAAAAAGGCAGGCCCTACGGGGTATTTGTTGTTATATGCAATAGCAAGAAGTTTTCCAAAAGTCGTATAAACATCTTTATCTAAAGTTTTTGCCTTTTCATTAAATAATGTAGAAGCAAGAGCGGGTATGAGTTTGGAGAATAGATTACGGGATAAACCGCCTCGGTCTATACCTTCCATTGCTTTTCCATCGGGATAGAGGAAATGCACGTGAATCTCGTTAGGAAAGGGAGTATTGATTTGTGTGAAGAGATCAACGACAATCAGAGGATTTTTTTCTAAAAGGTCATAGCGTATCCAAATTTTGAGCTCTTGATAAGAAATGTGCTGATGATTAGAAATCTCTATTCTTTCCTGCTGAAGAAGACTTTTAAATGAAAGTTCAAGACACTCTTCATCTTTTTTTAGCTCTTCAAGAAGGTGTGGAAACCAATTTGCATCTTCTTCAAGTAAAACCAGAGCCACTTCTTTATCAAAAAATTGCAAATTGTCGGGATTGATTTGAATCCAGGCACGAGCTTGTTCTAAATTATCCGATCGTAGATATCTTTGAGCTCTCTCCGGTTTCATTTCTAGTAAGGCATGAGGGAACCATTCTTTTTGTTTTTCAAAAGAGATCCATTTGTCTACTACTTCATCACTGGCAAACTTAAGAAAGAGAGTAGGATGGTCTTGTGCAAGTCGAGAAAGGATATTTTTTTGTTGAAAAATAAATTCTCTTACTTCTTCATCTAATTCGGGCAGTAAGAAGGGCAAGCTTTCTATTATTTCTTGTGCTGATGCTGTTTGGAGTGTTCGATCAAGAAACTTAACGATTTCTGTTGAGCTAGAGAATTTGATGATTTTTACCATTTCACTTCGGTTTTCTTTTTGAATAGAAAGTTGGAGTTTTTGAGGATTTTCTGGGGTAAAATACTTTTCTAGGCAAGCGGAGTCTACAAATTCTTTTTGCATGTCTTTATCTAAAGCCGCAAAAAATCTTACCATATCTTGATCATATTTTTCATTTTCAAGAACTTCTTTAGCTTTTTCTTTTTTAAACTCCTCTGTCGCATAGGGAAGAAATAGTGTAATGGAGCGGGCAGTTATGGGAATTGGAATGTTATAAGCATTTTTGATCTTTTCAAAAAGATCGCTATCAATAATTTTACATTTTTCCGGTGGAAGAGACTTTAGTAGAGTATCAAGTAAAAGGTCTAAAGAAACATTCTCACTTGCCAGAAATTCAGTGAATGTTTTTATTTCCAAAATAGAGGCATCTTTGAAGATTGCCGGAAGCAGTACATCTTGGTAGCGACAAGTATTTTTCTCTTCCATGAAACAATTTTTAAGGAAACCACAATCAACTACCTCTTCCTTTTTTTCCGGACTCAACGTTGGCCAAAAATTTTTGAGCATAGCTTGGGCTTTGTTTTTAAAGGTATCGTTCCTTTGACTATCACCATGGATGTCATCCACGTTGATGCATTCAAGTAGGGTTTTTTGTAAAAATTCCACTTCTTTTTCATTGAGCTTGAGATACTTAAGTATTCTATCCGGTGTGGTTGTTAGGATCAAAGCCTTAGCATGTTGATCAAATTCTTCTTGTTTAATCCATTTTTCTAAATGTTCGTCTTCCGCATATTGGATTATTAAATCTTTTCCTTTTTCGGAATCGGCTAAAAGAGAAAGGAATGTATCATGAAGAAAAAGCTCTTTTACAGCATTTCTATTTAAATGAGGCAATATAAGCTCTATAGCTCGTATTGTATTTGTCTTTGTCTTTTCGTCTGGTGCCCTTTCTAAAATTCTATTAAAGAATACTATGTTGTTTTGAGAAGTAGCGTAAGTTAAAAGTTTGGCATAATCAAGATAGTCGTTTACTATGCATAATAACCAAAGGTTTTCTTCCTCACCTTTATAGGTGATTTTTTCATCTAAAAAATCAACATCCACTAATTGATTTTGTAATGCCGGACTTAGATTCTTAAGGATAATATTAAGTCGTCTCCCATTAAATTTAAGGGCCAGGGATGTTGCTGTTTCTATGGGAATATAAGGAAAAAATAGAGATAATGACCCAGGTGTTTTAAAATTATCATAAATTTTTTCTTCTGTTAAAAACAGTTCAAGAATCTCTTTAGGGGATGATTTAAAACACTCAATCAATCTACTTAGTTTTTGGGACTTTACTGAGGTCAATTTGTTTTCTAAGAATACCTTTATTACTTCGGGCCCTGTCTCTTCAAGTAATTTAGGCACTACAAATGAGGAGGGGTTTGCATTTTGCTCTTCATGTTTCAGGTAACAAGCATTTAAAAACTCTAGGGTCAAGAGCTCTTTTTTTGCTTCCTCCCCAAGGTTATCATACATTTTAAAAAAGTTTTTTCTTCTTTTTGTAGGTTTCAACTCTTCGTTTTGTAAGACATCTAGCATTTTTTCTTGAAGTTGAGGAATAGTGAGAGGTTTACTTTCAATTGGATCATCTATATTAAGTTCATTTAGTACTTGGTCATCAAGATTCTCTTTAATTATTAGATTGGGATCTTGTTGAACAATTAGATTAGAATCTTGTTGAATAACTGGATTGGGATTTTCTTGCCCTTCCTGAATGGGAATCTCCGGTTTTGATTTGCATTTATAAATAATATACGCGGCGTTTCCTATAATAGGAAAGAAGCAGACCACAGTGACCCAGTTCGGTTGGTTTTTTATGTGAGCAAAGTAGTGGCTTTTAGGTTTATCAATTTTAAAAATGAACATAAAAGCTTTTTCAACCAGATTAACTAAACTGGCTATAGAGCTAAGAATTGGAACAAAATGGCTTAATTTGTCAAAGTTAATAAAAAATCTTTCTATTGTTTTCATGCATTCTCTTAATTTCTTTTATTAGCGATTATATGCTACGTAATAATACTATTCAAATATGTATTGTTTCTACATGGAACTTGAAAACCTTGATTAAGGAAGTGTGTATGAATAAATTAAATGTTTGGGCATCGCGAAAGCTCTCGCGGTTGAACGATC